>JBDTTW010000137.1:0-6416 GCA_039930405.1 bacterium | reverse complement strand
CGGTTTTGTCAGGAGCGCCAACGCCAAAGTGGTCCCAATGCGCGGAATAGACTACATACTCGTCGCGCAGTTTTGGATCGCGACCGGGCAGAATGCCGACAACGTTTGGCGCCTGGACACGTTTGAGTTCGCTCTTAAGATTGATCTTTCCCTTGAGATTTAATTTGACCGGTTGGAAATCACGTGACGCTGCTTTCGCGCGCACGTCAGCAAGTTCGTACCCAGCCAGCTTCATGATCTTTTGCGCCGTATCATTGGTTACCCACGAACGCAAATTCAAAAACGGCGTCGGGTCGCCAGCCGTGCGCGCAATGTCGAAACGCCAGGAACCGTTGGAGGTACGCACCACGCTCCAGGGATAACCAGCAGATTCGTCGGTATGGAGCAGAATCACGCCCGCGGCTCCGCGACGGGCGGCTTCTTCAAACTTGTACGTCCAGCGACCGTAATAGGTCAGCGCTTTGCCGCCAAAAAGTTTTGGTTCGGCTGCGGTCGCCGGTGGATCGTTGACCATCATCACCAAAATCTTGCCGCGATAATCCGCCGCGTCGCCTTTGTAATCGTTCCACTTCTGTTCCGGCGCGTTGATGCCATAACCAACGAAAACCAAATCCGCATCGACATCGACGTCTTCAGTTTGAGCGCCGGTAAACGCGACGTAGTCATCGGCAAACTTAAACGTCTCTTTATCATTGCGGCCGGACACAACTAGTTTCGTGTTCGGATCAGCCTTCACTCCGACCAGCGAGACGGGTTGAAAGAAACTGCCATTCGCGCCGGCGCCTTTTAAACCAAGCGCTTCCATCTGCGCCGCTATGTAGCTGGCGGCGAGTTCACCACCGCGCGCGCCGGTGCCGCGACCTTCGAGCAAGTCGCTCGCTAAGTAACGAACGTGGGCGCGCATTGCGTCTTCATTCAAAGCGATCTTGGTTCGGCCACCCGTTTGCGAATAACTACTGAAGGCGACCGCGCTGACTAGCGCCGCAACAATCACGGTTCGAAACGTGGTCGATAATCTTTGCATGTTCCTTCTCACTCCTTGCCTGTAATAAGCGCCATTGCTTCAGCACGCGTGCGCGGGTCGGTGCGAAAACCGCCGAGCACCGCCGAGGTGACTGTTTTGGCATCGGCCTTTCTCACTCCGCGCAACGTCATGCACGTGTGCGACGCTTCGATCACTACCATGACGCCAATCGGTTTCAACCCCTCGAACAGCGTGTTTGCGATGTCGGTGGTTAACCGCTCCTGGAGTTGCAAGCGCCGCGAAAATGTTTCAGCCAGACGTGCCAGTTTCGAAATTCCGAGAATGCGTCCGTCGCGCGGAATGTAAGCGATGTGACATTTGCCGACGAATGGCGCCAGATGATGCTCGCACAAAGACGCAATGCTGATGTCTTTCACGATTACCATCTCATCGTGTTTATCGCCGGGCAACGGCACCACGTGCTGCGCCGGATCTTCCCGCATGCCGGAAGTCAGCTCCGCATACATCTCCGCGACGCGCCTGGGTGTTTCCTGCAGGCCGGGACGTTTTGCATCTTCGCCGAGGCCTTCAAGAATCAAGCGCACGCCTTGCGCGATCAAATCAAGATCAACGGCAGGGAGTTCCTCCCGCCTTGAGGTGTGCTTGTCAGCCTGCTCGGTAACTTTGGTCGCCATTTGTTCTAGTAAGAAGATCTGGGGCATGCCCCCTTCCCAACCTGAAAGAGTTCGCTCGCGCTCGTTAACTCGTTGAGAGGTGTTCCATCACCGACTTACCAAGCCACTCTAATTAGCTCGGGGTTGGAAAGGCGGGCATGCCCCCGCTTCTTTGGTCGGCTACCCAGTGCGCTGGGCGAACGCCTTCCGCGCTGCATCTTCTACAATGCGCAGCGGGACACTTGCATTGCGCGCCGCTTGCCGGCACTGCTCGTACTCCGGCATCGCCTTAACTACATGGCCGTTGAGTTGCGCTACTTTAACATCAATCGGCCCATACTGCGTTTCCACTCGCACCGTGCGGCGTTCAAGGGCGCGACGCGCGACTTCGTAACTGCGAATGCCTAATGTCGTCGTCTCTGAAAAGAGCAGATCCTGCAAGCTGTCGCGCTCGGCTGCTGCACACAGCACCGACAAGAGAACGCCGGGACGGTTCTTCTTCATCTGGATAGGCGTGAAATAGCAATCGAGTGCGCCAAGTTCGAAAGCTCGCTCCATAACGTGCCCAAAAACCTGCGGCGACATGTCATCCACATTCGTTTCCAGCATCCACAGTTTCGCTTCCCGGCGCTGAACGTCCGCTGTTTCTCCAATCAACACGCGAAGCACGTTCGGAAACTTTTCATATTCGCGCGTTCCGGCTCCGTAACCAGTCTGTTCCAGTTTCAACTGCGGCAGGGCGCCGAATTCCGAGCACACCGTCGTGATGATCGCTGCACCGGTTGGTGTCAGAAGTTCACCTTTGACCTCAGTCGAATAAAAAGGTGCGCCCTTCAGCAATTCAGTAACCGCCGGCGGCGGCACTGGAAAACGCCCATGGTCCATATCAACCATGCCGCTGCCGACGTGTAACGCCGACGACACGAAACGCTCAATGCCGAGCAAGTCAAAACATATTGCTGCGCCTACGACGTCGATGATGGCGTCAAGCGCGCCGACTTCGTGGAAATGAATGTTTTCGATCGGCTCATTATGAACGCGCGCTTCGGCTTCGGCGAGACGTGAAAAGATTTTCGCGGCGCGCTCCTTAACATTCTCAGACAAGCGCGAGTCGTAAATGATTTTTAGAATGTCGGAAAGGTGCCGCTGCGCGTGTTCGTGCGGAGTCTGCACCCGCGCGTAAGTGGCGCTGATGCCCGAACGATTCACGGTTTCGAAATCGATTGCATAGCCCGAAACGCCCAACAGCGAAAGTTGATCTTTCAACTCTTGCGAGCGAACGCCGGCGGCAACCAACGCCCCGAGAATCATGTCGCCGCTGGCTCCGGCAAAGCAATCGAAATAGAGAGTCTTCATAAGCGGGTGAATGGTAAATCGTAAATGGTCAATAGAAGGTGCATCCGTCGCATCAACCATTTACTATTTACCATTCACTATTTACCCGGAGAAGGATGTTAACAGAGCGTGGTCAGAAAAGGCCAAAAGCCGCAACGGCGGCGGCAAAGACTACAGGTGAATAGCGCATTCGAAACCCGCTAAGCTATACTTTCCGCTTTTCCGGACAAGCAAATTTTCAGCCTGGGAATCAAGTGGCCCTTCTCCAACTTCAAGATCAACTAAAGAGTGTCGTTCGTGGCGCGGCGCTGGAACTGTTTGGCATCGAGCTCGACCAGGTCGGCGCTGAGACACCGCCGCGCCCTGAACTTGGCGACCTGGCATTTCCCGTCTCATTCGAACTGGCGAAACTTATTAAACAAGGCACGGGAGCCAAGGTGCCGCCGCGCACGATCGCCGAACAGTTGAAAACAAAACTCGAGGCCGCCGCGGAAGTTGCGCGCGTCGATGTTGCCGGCGCCGGTTACGTCAATGTGTTTTTCGATCGGGCAAAACTACTTTCGCTCTTTGCGGGAAAACATGACACAGGGGTTGCTGGCGTCTCGCCGCTACCTGACCGCCCCAAAAAGATGGTCGAACACACCAGCATCAATCCCAACAAGGCCGCGCACATTGGTCATGTCCGCAACGCCGTACTCGGCGACACATTTGTTCGAGTTTTGAAAGCGGCCGGCGAGCACGTCGAAGTGCAAAACTATATCGACAATACCGGCGTCCAGGTGGCTGACGTGGTCGTAGGGTTTACCGAACTCGAGAAAATGACGCTCGAGCAAATCAAAGCACTCGATAGTTCGCTGCCTGCGGATGTGCCATTCGATTATTACTGTTGGGACCTCTACACCCGTGTCGGCGTGTTTTATCGCGAAGGCCCGGACGCTGAAACAAATGCAGCACGGCTCAAGTTGCGCAGCGATGTGCTGCACGCGATCGAGGCCGGAAACAATGCGACAGCCGAACTGGCGGACTACGTCGCTACGCGCAATGTCGAGCGTATTCTCGATACAATGGAACGGCTCGACATTCGTTACGACTTGCTGGCGCGCGAGTCAGACATTCTGCATCTGCACTTTTGGGATCGCGCATTTGAACTGATGAAGAACGCGGGGGTTATCCGGTTCGAATCGCAGGGCAAGCACGCGGGTTGTTGGGTGATGCCGTTTGAATCGCACACGGGCACTGACGAACACGAGTCCGATAAGATCATCGTGCGCTCAAACGGCACCGTGACCTACACCGGCAAGGACATCGCTTATCAGTTGTGGAAGCTGGGGCGGCTCGGTTTGGATTTCAACTACAAGCCTTTTCGTTCTTATCCTGATGGGCAGGTCGCCTGGGTTACGACGACGGAACCAAACGCTGAGGTACTTCCGGAGTTGCCGCGTCCCAACTTCGGCGGGGGTGTGAAGGTCTATAACGTCATCGATTCCCGTCAGGCGTATCCGCAGGAAATTGTTGCGCGCGGCGTCGTCGCACTGGTGTCGGAGATCGGCGCTGACGCGAGCGTTCATTTTGGTTACGAGATGGTTGCGTTATCGCCGGCCGCTTGCGCCGAGTTAGGTATTGAGTTGAGCGAAGCGGATCGCGCGCGGCCTTACATCGAAATGAGTGGGCGTAAAGGCCTCGGCGTGAAAGCCGACGATTTGATCGGTCGTTTGGAAAAGGACGCGTTGAACGAAGTCGAGGCGCGGCATCCGGATTTGTCGACGGACGAGCGCCGCGCAACTGCACATGAAATAGCAGTCGGGGCCTTGCGCTATTTCCTTCTGAAGTTCACGCGTAATTCTGTAATTGCATTCGACTTTAACGATGCGCTTTCGTTCGAAGGCGAGACGGGGCCCTATTGCCAGTATGCGGCGGTGCGGGCAAATTCGATTTTCCGCAAACTTGATGAGACAGCAACGTTGGCCGCGGTGGAGTTGCTCCAGCAGGCGACGAGCGATTCGCAAACCGGGGCGCGCGTTGCGGAGGTGCTGGCCGGCGAAGCAGGAACTGAAGTTTGGTCGCTGCTGATGTTGGCGGAGCGACTGGAAGAAGCCATAGCGCAATGCGCCGCGTCCGCCGAGCCCGCAAATCTGGCGAAGTACGCATTCACGCTTGCGCGCGGCTTCAATCTCTTTTATCACCGCCATCGCATCCTCGCCGAGGAAGATAACGTCAAGAAAGCAGTCTTGATCGCCGTGGCTGACATTACGCGGCAGCGGCTGACTTCGGCGCTGGCGACATTGGGTATCAGAGTGCCGGAGCGAATGTAAGAAGCGGATTGCAGGAACATAGTACGCGGCTTGAGGGTTAGAACGTATATCTACCGGAAGCTGAGTAGTGTCTTTGCCCTTCTCTGTGAAACCTCCGTGTCCTCTGTGCCTTTGTGGTGGACGATTGCGGGCAACCACTCACCACAGAGACACGAAGAACACAAAGCACGCACAGAGAATCTGAAATTAAGACACTACCGGAAGCTGCGCTAACTGTACTTTTAATTAGTGCTCAGAGTATAAAAGCAGCATGCTGATCGTAATGAAACCTCACGCCACGGACGGCCAGATCGCGGCAGTAGTGCGCGTCATTGAGGGGCTCGGTTACAAAGCGCATCCGATGGCTGGCGCGGCCAGAACCGCAGTTGGAATTACAGGCAACGCCGGCGCCATCGATCCTACGCATTTCGAAAATCTTCCCGGCGTCGCCGAAGCCATTCGCATCAGCAAACCTTACAAGTTGGTCACCCGCGAGATGCGTACGGAAAAAACAGTCGTGCGCGTTGGTGACGAGGCCATCGGCGGTGACGAGTTAACTATCATTGCCGGTCCCTGCGCGGTTGAAAGCCGTACTCAGGCTTTTACGATCGCCGAGGTTGTGCGACGCAGCGGCGCGCGCTTCTTTCGCGGCGGCGCTTTTAAACCGCGCACGTCGCCTTACGCGTTTCAGGGTTTGGGCGAAGACGGATTGAAGATTCTCGCGGAGATTCGCGACACCTATGGACTGAAAATCGTCACTGAGGCATTGGACGAACCGAGTGTCGATTTGGTTGAGCGTTATGCGGACATGATTCAGATTGGCGCGCGCAGCATGCAAAATTTCACCCTGCTGCGGCGCGTCGGCAAATCCCGCTTGCCTGTCCTACTCAAACGTGGTTTGTCGGCCACGCTCGACGAATGGCTGCTGGCGGCTGAATACATAATGGCCGAAGGCAACTATCAAATCGTTCTTTGCGAGCGCGGCATTCGCACCTTTTCGCAACACACCAGAAATACCCTGGACCTGGCCGCGATACCGGCCGTCCGGCGCATTTCGCATTTGCCCGTCATAGTCGACCCTTCGCACGGTACCGGGAAGAACTATATGGTAACGCCGCTGGCCCGCGCGGGTGTGGCGGTTGGCGCCGATGG
>JBDTTW010000136.1:0-10340 GCA_039930405.1 bacterium | reverse complement strand
CCAAAGAAGAAGGCGACGCAGCGATTGCGCAGTTTAACGGCACAGAATTGGCCGGACGCACGTTGAAGGTAAACGAGGCCAAGCCCCGCGAAAATCGCAACGGCGGTGGCGGTGGTGGTGGTTTCGGCGGTGGTGGTGGTTCGCGCTACTAAGCGCGAGTTACTAGTTTCTCAAAGCCTCCGGCGAATTATTGCCGGGGGCTTTTTTTTGCCCCCTCTTTGACGAGCCAGGCCGGCTCGCTGAGCGAGGGCAACTTCAGCGAATTATTGCCGGGAGCTTTTTTTTTGCTACACACGAACGTTGGCGCTGGCCTTTAAGCATACGGAGGGGACAAAAAACCGCAACAAAATGCGCATTAGTTTGACGCTTTCCAAAGGCACGCAGTTTGCTCAACCAACAGCGAAGCGGATTCGAAAGGGGAATTGAATGAATACTAATATTGCACTACAAAAGATGAAGCGGTCGCTGGCGATACTTGCGATGTTGCTGACCTTGGTCTTCGTGATGGAGCCGGTCTTGTCGATACAATCGACTGTCCAGGCTCAAACAGTAACAAGACGCCGCGTTCGCAGGCATCGTAGTTTCTGGCAGAAGCATCGTGACAAGCTCACGGTTGCTGGAACGACGGTCGCAGGCGCCGGCATCGGCGGAGTTGTTGGTGGCAAGAAAGGCGCGCTCATTGGAGCTGGCGCGGGCGCAGGTAGCGGCGCACTCTATACTTACAAACTACGTAGACGACATCGCCGTCGTTATTAATAGCGAGGTTGGTTTTGGGTAAGGCGTTTGCGCTCGCGCAGACGCCTTTTCTTTTTGTCCCGAGATTTAGCGAGCCTCGCAGTTCGATTTGCAAATGTTGCAATCAGAGAACTTTTCTGCGTCTTTTGCCCAACCCTTTCCTGATTAGCCCGAACAGCCTCCCGCCTCAAGTCTGACTCAAGAATTTCTCAAGCCGCATAAATAAAGTGTGCAGTGTGGATTATTGCTTCGCACTTTCTGACTGACCTTTGTGGCACGGACGTCCGGCGCGTCTGTTGCCACCTTTTTTTTCGCCGCTCCAAAGGAGTCGCTAAACAATGAAACCGAGTGCAAAACCTGACCGGCGCGTTAACGCCCTGAATAGAAATAACCAGAAGCCGGCGGCTTCGCTATTCTTCAAATTCATGTCCTGTCGCGCGCTTAATTCTCTTGGCGTGTTGCTTACTTTGTTTTGTGTTCTGGCGTTATTGAGCGTCGCGTTTGTCGCATTGCCGAGCGCACACGCTTCAAACCCGACTGCTGGTTCAATCGGATTAACCTCCAGCCCAGTCACCTGGCAGGGCACAGCAACCGCGGGGGGCGCGATTGGTGATCCGCTGCTGGGCCTCGTGACGTCGGAAGACATGTGCATTGAAGGCACTTCGTGCGACACCTTTACATTGACGATTAACGGCACACCAGCCGACTGGATTAATGCTAAGAAACTTGTCCACGTCCATTTGGGCTGGACAATACCCGTGCAGGATTTTGACGTTTACGTTCACAAGGGCGATTTGAATGGTCCAATTGTGGCTGACTCAGGAAACGGGGCAACCAATGGCATCCTGGGACGTGAGGACCTTGATCTGGATCCGAGCAGCCCATCAGTCGGTACGGGCACTTTCGCCGTCCACGTCGTTTATTGGACCGCAACTGCGGCCGAGCAATACAGCGCCACGGCCAGTGTGGAAAGCGCGCCCGAGCCACCGCCGCCTGGGCCGAGCCCGACACCCGTAACTGAACCCGCGGGTACTCCGCGTTTCTACAGTTACCTGACGCCGCCGGGAGTAGCCGACGACGCCGGTGAACCTTCTATTGGGATCAATTGGAAAACAGAAAAAGTTAACGCTGGCATACCGGACGGCGGCACCATCACTTACTATGGCGGCTTCCTGCCCTACATGTTGCGCGCTCATTTCAACGATACATTTACGCCGGCGAAAATTGTCTGGGAGAAAAAAGCCTTGACTGTGGCAACCGCGCCGCGCCTGCTTGGCGATCCAATTCTTTTCACCGATCACCAAACGGGACGCACTTTCGTTTCACAGGAAATGGGTTTGACGCCGGCAGGTTCCACGATGGAATTCACCGACAACGATGGTGAGAGTTTCACGCCGAGCGAAGGCTCGGGCGCACCTTCAGGTATTGACCATCAGACGGTTGCGGGTGGTCCATACCACGCGCCGGTACCGACGGGGCTCAATCCACTCTATCCGAATAGTGTTTGGTATTGTTCGCAGGCAATTGCCGATGCGGTTTGCTCCATCAGCGTTGATGGTGGTATGACGTTCGGCCCGGCAGTTCCCATGTACACATTGGCGGATTGTGGCGGCATTCACGGCCATATCAAGATTGGCCCAGACGGTACGGCGTATGTGCCAAATGTCGGTTGCGGTGCAACTCAGGCGCTGGTGGTCTCCGAAGACAACGGCGCTACCTGGAATATTCGACCGGTAACCGGATCGGCGGCGGCCGATCGCGATCCTTCCCTTGCTGTCGGCTCAGACAGTACCGTCTACTTCTCTTATCAAAATGCAGATGGCCATTCGCGCGTTGCTGTTTCACGCGACAAGGGCCTGACTTGGGAAAACGATACCGACATCGGCGCGCAGCTTGGAATCAAGAACAGTCTTTTCCATGCGGCAGTTGCCGGCGATGGCGATCGGGCAGCGGTGGCTTTCTTTGGCACCACGACCGGCGGTTCAGATTACTCTCAACCGAGCTTTACTGGAGTGTGGTATCTGTACATTGCTACCACTTATGACCGAGGCAAAACCTGGTGGACACAAAATGCGACGCCCAACGATCCGATCCAGCGTGGTGGCATCTGCACCACTGGGGCTTGTCGCAATCTGCTCGATTTCTTTGGCGCAGAGGTTGATAAAGAGGGCCGCGTTTTAGTTGGTTACGACGACGGTTGTATTAGTCGCGCTTGCATCACGGGTCAGAAGTCCTATGGCCTTCCAGCCATCAACGATTTCATTGCTAAGGCCGCAATCTCGCGGCAAACGGGTGGCAAACGAATGTTTGCTGCTTACGACCCGCCGGCTGGTCCTGTAGCCCAGCCGCCACTCGTGCCGTTGCCACCGGGCTCCGGGATTTCCTGCGAAAGTTTGGTAGCTCAGGACCCAACGGGTGACGCGAATAATCCAGAAGCGCCCTTGACCGGTAGTCCCGACAACTACGACATCACGGCTTTAAACTTCAATCTCAGCGAAGACAAGCAGTCGTTAGTAACTACCATTACGCTGAAAAATTATTCAGCAGTACCGGCGCCAGCGACGCTGGGGGGCTATTACCGCGTAGTTTGGGCCACAGGTCAAAAAGATGCAGCAGGGAGCCCGAAGTATTACGCGACGCAAGTGACAACGGATCCAAGCGGCTCGTTTTATGAGTTTGGCCAATACAACCCGGGCGACAATGCCTTTGTCGGGTCGACTACAACCACGACCGGCACAACTACAGAAGGCCCGAATGGAACTTTGACAGTTGATGTTCCGCTCAGTGCCCTCGGCAATCCCACCATTCCGGTGACGACAACTACGGCGCTGCCGGCGGTGATCGAGCCTTACGCGATCGTTTATGCGCACGAGGAAGTGGTGAGCTTTATCGCCGCAGTCGAGCGCGCTCCAGACTACGGCTTCTTCGGTAATAGTTGGGCTGTGTGCGTGCCACCGCCGCCGCCGACGACTGAATGTCTCGAGGACAGCGATTCGCGCATCAGCTATTCCGACGGTTGGCATTTGGTCAATGCGACCAACGCCAGCGGCGGACACTTCCGCTTCCACACAGGCAAAGCTCCTGATCATTCAGCGAGTTTGACCTTCAACGTGGCAGCAGGGAAGACCGGCAAGCTGACTTACTACTACGGCACCAGCACTAAGGGCGGCACTGCCGACGTCGTGCTCGACGGAGCAACGCGATCGGTCAGTTATAACGGCGCGTCGGGTGGCATGAAGGATCCGGTGTTTGGATCCAAGATCGAATTTGCCAACCTGGCGGCAGGAACGCACACGCTCGTAATTAAGAACCTGAGCGACGCGGTCTATGTTGATGGCTTCTGTTTGGAGAGTTCGAGTTCAAACAGCCGGCCGGCATCGGGCCCGGGCGCGACAACGAGCAGCAACAACAACCTGAGCGCAGGCCAGCAACTGCTGAACAGCCTGCCAGTGCCAACGAACGCAACGGCAATCTCGTTGGTGGCAGTGTCCAGCAACAATCTGCCGATCAAACTGGCGCTGATTAGCCCGACCGGAGCAGTGCTGCAGACGGCTGACAGTGTCAACGGAGTGGCGGTAATCAACGCGCCGGTAACCCAATCCGGGACCTACATCGTCAAGACGGTTAACTTGAGTCTTGGGCCAGTGCAGGTCTGGACCGCAGCGACGCCTACGGTCAAGCGGTAACGAGAAAGCGGCAGGCGGCTTTGTCGGGAGCCGCAAGCTGCGAAAGGATTCAGCGCAGTCAGTGACGAGTGATCGTCACCGATTGCGCTGAATCCTTTTTGTTGTCAGGGAAATTAAAGAGTTGAACTACTTAGACTGTGTCGACCGCAGGTTCGGCGAGATTAGCGACTGCGGTGACCAGCTCCTCAGGTTGAACTGGTTTTGGAACAAAGACATTGAAACCGGCGGATAGCGCTCGGGTTCTATCTTCAACGCGAACGTACGAGGTGAGCGCGACCGCCGGAATCTGGCGCCCGTTATCCTTCTCAGCCTGCCGTATTTTGCTGATAAGTGAATAACCATCTTCATCAGGCATCGCCAGATCGGAAACCAACACATCGGGCGTGTACCACTCAAGCACCTCAAGCGCTTCGCGAACCGATCCCGCCATCTGGACTGATGCTTTCGCTTGTTCCAGCATCACACTTAGGATCTGGCGGGTGTCCGGATCATCGTCAACCACGAGCACGCGCACGCCGTCGAGCCGTGGCACAACTGCAACGCTGGCCGCCTCACGCTTGGATGCGACCCGTCCGTTGACCCCTGCGCGTTGCGAGCTGCGTTTATGAGCTGGAGCCAGCGGCAACTTGATGATGAAAGCAGCGCCTTTGCCGGCTCCTTTGCTCTTAGCTTTTACGGTGCCGCCATGAAGCTCAACCAACTGACGCACAATGGACAGACCTAAACCGAGTCCACCGTGTTCACGCGTACTGGTGCCGTCGGCCTGGCGGAAACGATCGAAAATAAACGGCAAAAACTCAGGACTGATGCCTTGCCCCGAATCACTAACGCAAAGCCGCGCATAACGTCCGGCGCGTGCGACCTGTACGCCAATGTGTCCACCGTCGGGAGTGAACTTGATCGCGTTTGCGAGCAGGTTCCAAACGACTTGCTGCAGGCGGTTGGAATCACCAATCGTGTGGCGCGCGGACGGATCCAGGGTCACTGCCAGATGAATTTCCTTGGCGTCCGCAGCCAACTGCACCGAGTCAACTGCGGCATTGATTACCGCCGACAGATCCACCGGCTCGTTATTCAACTTTAACTTGCCGGTAATCATGCGCGAGACGTCGAGAATGTCTTCAATCAGTTGTGCCTGTGATTTGGCGTTGCGATCGATGGTTTCCACGGCGCGGGCAATAGTGGCTTCATCAAGCCGGCCGCTGCGCAGCAGATGAGACCAGCCGATAATCGCGTTGAGCGGCGTGCGCAGTTCGTGTGAAACAGTGGCCAGAAACTCGTCCTTCATACGATTAGCAACCTGCGCTTCTGAGCGGGCCATCTGCTCGCGCACCAGAGCCGCGCGGAGGGCCTCTTCAGCGCGGGCGCGTTCCTGAATTTCTTTTTCGAGCGACTTTGCCTTCTGTTGCAGTTGAACAATCGCGCGCAAACGCGCATCAGGATCCGATACTCCGGGATAGCTCTCGGTAGGAATGACGCGCGAGTGGGCGGTGCATACATCCCCATGCGCAGCGACGAATTGCTCGCCGGCAAATCCGTTCATCGGATAAGCGCAGAAAAGCGAAAAGGAGTGCGCGTTCTGCAGTTCGTTCCAAAGTTCCTCGAGCCGGATCGCTCCGGAATAATTACCTTCCGCCCAAAGTAGCGCCACCATCTCGCCAAATGCGCGCACGCGCGCGCTCCCGTCAGTCACACTGGCAATGATGCTGCCCAGCACTCTCTTGAAGAGTTTTGCTGCTGGCGCGCCGTCTACCATGAACTGTGACAGCGTGTCAGACGCGTCGAGTGACAGATACTGGCCGGCGCTTCTGGCCGCCGTCAGGTCCACCCCATTTGCCAGAAGTAATTCGTCGAGGCCGGCGCGATGCGCTGCGGTGGCAATAACGATGGCGGCATCGTCGGACTTAATTGCTGAACCAATGAAGCCGCTTAACGAGTTCAACAGGAATCCGTCCGTTTCATAAAACTGAACGAAGTGCTCCGTGTCGCCCATGGCAGACCAATGCGAATCAGGAGCGAAGTTGAGCTTCGCAATATCCAGATTAGTCATGGCTATAACTTCATCAACCGGATTTTCGCTATCCTTCATCCCGAATCCTTCGCACCAATCTGCTGCTTAGATCTAACGGCCGACTTTGCCTTGCTGACCAGGCGCAGTGATTCTACCAATCCGGCGTGCTTTTGCCTTCATTTGCCACGCAAGCAAATATGGAATTTGTGTGTTGGAAGTTCACGCCTGGAAGTCACAATTTTCAATTGTTACGTAACTATTACCTCAGTTCTACGCCTTTGGGACTAGGATGACGCTTCCCCTTTCATCAGCGCCAAAGTGGTCAACGCGGTTCGCCTCGGAGGTTAAACTTGAAGGTCCTATTGGTTAATCCGGAGTTTCCTGATACCTACTGGAGTTTTCGCCATGCACTGCCGTTCGAACGCAAGCGGTGCGCATTTCCGCCACTCGGACTGCTCACTGTCTCGGCGATGTTGCCGAAATCATGGGAACGCCGGTTGGTGGATTTGAATGTGCGGGCGCTAAAAGCTTCGGACATTCAGTGGGCGGACATGGTTTTTGTTACCGGCATGTTGGTGCAGAAAGAGTCGGTGCACGCAGTTGTCCAGCGTTGCAAAGCGATGGGCAAACGAATTGCACTCGGCGGTCCGTACGTGACGACGACGATCGAAGACTTGCCCGAGGTGGACCATATTTTTCTTGGCGAAGCTGAAACTACGTTGCCGCAGTTCATTGAGGACCTGGAGCAGGGAAGGCCGCAGCGTTCCTATAAAGCAGTTGAGCGGCCGCCACTTGCCCTAACTCCGGTTGCTGACTTTTACCTTGCCGACCTCAAGCATTACAGCTCGATGTCGGTGCAATACTCGCGTGGTTGTCCTTTCAACTGCGAGTTCTGCGACATCATCGAAATTTACGGCCGCGTGCCGCGCACGAAAAGCAATCAACAGATCCTTGCCGAACTTGACAGCCTCTTGCAGCTCGGTTGGCGCGGCACAGTCTTCATAGTTGACGACAACTTCATCGGCAACAAGAAAAATGTGCGGCGGCTGTTGCCGGACCTGGCGGCCTGGCAGGAAAAGCATGGCCATCCTTTTTCGCTCTTAACGGAAGCCAGCGTTAATCTCGCGGACGACACCGAACTGCTATGCGATATGCAGCGTGCCGGGTTCACGCGCGTGTTTCTGGGAATTGAAACTCCTGAGCCCGAGAGTCTTAAGGAAGCGCAAAAGTCTCAGAACCGCGGCAACCTGCTCGATTCAGTCAAGAAGATTCAGAACCACGGGATGGAAGTTATGGCCGGTTTCATTGTTGGTTTTGATAACGATCCGGATGACATCTTTGAACGGCAAATCAACTTCATCCGCGAGAGCGCAATTCCCCTGGCGATGGTCGGATTGCTGACCGCGCTTCCTGACACACAACTTTGGCGACGACTGGAAAAAGAAGGACGCTTGCTGGGTGAGAGCACCGGTAACAATACGAATTGCTCGTTAAACTTTGTGCCAAAAATGGACGCGGCTCGTCTGGTTGCCGGGTACCAGTCGATCATGCGCACGATTTACAACCCAAAGGAGTATTACCAGCGCGCACTCGATTCCTTAAAACGCACGCCGGTTCCGAAGTGGAATCCAAAAGAGATTCGTTTGTTTCGAGACTTGGCGTCTTTTGTGCGGCTGCTGCTGAAGTTGGGCGTGCTTGATCGCGAGCGCCGGGAGTTCTGGCGCTTCTTCGCGAACGCCGCGAAGCATCGCGAGCAGTTTGCTGCTTCGATGCGCCTGGCGGCGATGGGCTATCACTTCCGCAAGTTGAATGAAGCGTACACTGAATAAGGCAAGATTTTCTGCGAGAGGCCTTTTCCCCTGATATCTCGCCACATTCTTCAAGGCACGACATTTGCTCGTTACCGAGCATAGGAGAAATTATGAAAACAAATCGTACACAGAGATGGATAGGCGCGGGAATGTTTGCGTTCCTGATGCTCTTTGCCGGCGCCGGTTTTAGCCTAACGGCTAAGGCTCAGTATCCGCAGGATGACCGCTACCGAAATCAATATCCGCAGGATGATCGCTACCGAAATCAAACTCGACGCGGGCGTAACTGGGATAACTATGGCAACTATGGCGGCTCGTTTGATTTGCGCCAAACAGCGCTGAATGCGGGGTACAACGAAGGCCTGAAAGACGGCACGGTGGCTCGACAGCGGAACCGAAGTATCGACCTCCAACGCCAGAGCGCGTACCGGAAAGCGACGAAAGATTACAGTTCACGTCTTGGAGATCGTGGATTGTATCAACAATATTTTCGTGAGGCTTATCAAACCGGATTCAATGACGGCTTCAACCCACAGGGAGTTGGCTACGGCAGCGGCGTTGGCTACGGCAACGACAACAATCGCAACCGCGATTGGAACCGCAACAACAATGGAGATTGGAACAACAATCCAAATCGCCACGGTCGCAATTGGGGTCAATACGAAAATTACGGCGGCGATGATAACCTGCGACAGACGGCGCTGAACGCCGGCTACAACGAAGGTATCAAGCAAGGCCGCAACGAGCGTAACCGGAATCGCAATAGCGACTTTCGCAACAATGGCGCGTACCGGAATGCCACGACTGATTACAACTCAAGGATGGGAGATCGTGGACTGTATCAACGCTACTATCGTGCGGGCTATGAGAATGGCTATTACGATGGGCTGAACGGAAACTAAGAAGTTAACAAGGAATAGGGACACCAGCACGGATCCGCGCAAAACCAATTGCCTGGCAGGCGATTGGCTTTGCGGGATCCGTGTTCGTTTTGGCGATTGGTCTAGCTCTCGAGCGGAGCGTTCTGTTCGCGGGTGGCCATCTGCTTAACTTTCTTTAGTTCCGGGCCCTTGATTCCAAAGTAGGTGGCCATCTGCATAATCTGTCTCGGATCAACGAAGTCTTTCCGGTCCGAACAGAACTTTTCCAGCGCTGGACCAAACTCGCGACAGGTCATCGTCTTTGGTAGTGGCAACCCCAGAAGACAAGTGCCGTCTTCACGGAACTGCAGACAGAATTCACAAACTCGCAATAGGACTTCTTTCTTGAATCATGATTGGCGGCTTAATGCCGGCGTCAATCTGCATCAGTGGCCCACGGGTATTCGTTGAAAGCGCGCCTTGCCTTCAGTGTCCTGCCAGGAAATGTCCAGAACATAAGGCCTGACCGCGCCGGCCACGACTCTCAGCCGTTGTAATTGATCATGCGCGGCGGCAACTACTTTTCCATTGATCCAGGTCTTGTGAGTGAGCACTACGTTCTCTTTGGCCCGGACCTGGGTGAGCGCATCGAATTTAATGTGTGCTTGCGAAGGACCGCCGCCCGGAGTTTCCTCGTCTTTCAAAAACACGGTCAATACTTCAACGCCTTTAAGTGCGTGGTCGGTTGCGTTGGTCAACTCTAAATGGACATCCGACTCGGTCTCGAGAAACCTAATCGTAAACGGTTTTTCAGCAGTACCAATCATTTTTTCTTCTTTCTGGTTAGTCGACTCTTGTTGGCTTTTTTATCATTCGCGAGCGCGAGGAGTTCGCCGGTCTGACAGTCAAGCGCGTCACAAAGCTTTTCCAGCGTGTCGAAATTAATCCCCAGCGCTTTGCCCTTCTTTAAACGCCAAAGGGTGGTATGGCTAATACCAGTTTCCTTGGCGAGCCAATAGAATGACTTGCCGTGACCGCCTAACAACTCGTTAACTCTTATCTCAATCATGATTTTGTTCCTCGCCTGAGCGCACCATGTTTACCACATGTGAAAGCTATTGTCCATGCGAGATATATTCCACAGTTGACACATATTGCTTACTACCGTAAACTTTACACGAATCGAGTCCGCTTACTCCTTTCTCAGCTCCTCTGGAATTCTCCAGACCACCTGAAG
>JBDTTW010000135.1:0-5864 GCA_039930405.1 bacterium | reverse complement strand
TGACCCAGCAGGGTTATCAGGTCGATGTGGCACACGACGGCATGGACGGCTGGCTAAAATTAGCGCCGCCGACTGCTCGTTTCCCCTGTTCTCGAACGCGAATGTACTGCGCCACGCCGCTGCCCATCATCGAAAACGCGGGGATCATCATCCAAAACCACCAGCCTCGGCCCATTGGCGAAAACGAAAGCGCGATCGCGACGAGCAGAAAAGCGAGCCCCATGAATGCGTTTCTGAACGCGCTATCCATCGTCCCCTCTCGTCTTCTCTTCCGGCCCCGCCGGCCAAAATCGAATTCGTCGTCTTGTGCCTGTGGCAACCGCCCAGACAGTGCCTGCGGAATCATGCTGATGTTCGCGCCACAGGATCGGCAATAGCTCGCGCCTTCCAGGTTTTGAGTCGCACATTTAGGACAAAACATTCTGGCCTCCGATCATTAACGTAGTGGCATAGACTTTAGTCTGTGCTTCCCACGAGGCCACAGACTAAAGTCTGTGCCACTCACTATCCGGCGCTAAGACTTCACTTTTTTTCCGATCGCTGGCGCAATGCTTCAAAAAGAATTACTCCCGCCGCGACTGAAACGTTCAACGATTCTATCCTGCCGCGCACCGGAATACGAACTAAGGTGTCGCAACGTTCCTGCACCAGACGGTGCAACCCCGATGCCTCGTTTCCCAGGAATAAAGCGCTGGGCACGGTCCAATCCCATTCTGTGTAGTTCGCTGACGCATTACCAGTTGCGCCAACGACCCAGATGTTGAGTTGTTTCAATCGCTCGATCAGTTGGACCAGGTTGGTCACGCGGGCCACCGCAATGTGTTCGAGTGCGCCTGCCGCAGCTTTCGCAACCGTCGCGGTTAACCCAACCGCGCGTCGCTCGGGAATGAATACGCCGTCAACTCCGGCGCACTCAGCGGTTCGCAGAATCGCGCCGAGATTTCGTGGATCCTCAATCGCATCCAGGCCCAGCACTAGCGGCTGCTGCTCGGTCTTCATCATTGTCGCCAGTCGTTCGAGAAGTTCTTCGGCGTCGGAATAACCTGATGCCGCGGTTCGGGCGATGACACCTTGATGAGTCAATCCCGGCAACAAGCGGTCAAGCACCAGGCGCGGCGCGCGGTGGACGGGAACGCGACCGGCTTTCGCCAGCTCGAGCAACTCCTTCAAGCGCTCATGACGCGCGCCTTCAGCTATTGTGATTTGCTGCAACGGACGATGACCGGAACGCAACGCTTCAATCACGGGCATCAGCCCATAGATTGCCTGGTCCACTTCCGCGCCGGCGCTATCGCCGCGCTCGCTGCCCGCAGCCGGCGATCGGAAAGCAGCTTCAGCGCCACGTGATTTGTGCGATCTAGGCATTGGTATCCGTCAGTTGTTGGTGGGTGCGCAAATAAGAACGAAGCCGCGAGTAACGCGAAAACTGCGATTCGTTGCTCGTCTCGGTAGCGCTGCCAAGGCTAACCTTTCCCGGCCGGCCGCGCCGCCAGCCGGTTGATTCGTTTTGTTGTTCCGATCTCCAAACCGGCTCCAAGGTCTTCCGCACCGCGTTGTAGGTTTGGTCGTAGACAATTCCCGGAACGCGTTCGCGAAAGACTTCGATCAGAATCGACATGTTCTCGGCAGCGACCAGCCGTTTCCTTTCCGCCAAACAGGAAAAGTCGAAACTGCCGGAAGCGATTCGGTATGGAGTCGCTTCCTGCCTCGCAAAAAGATCAATAACACTCTCGTCGGCAAAGAATTGATCGGCGGCGAGCATTCGGTTTTCTTTGCCTTTTCTTTCTTCCTGCAATTCGACGCGCTTGCGCCTGATGCGTCCCGAAACCATCAGAACAAAATCGTTCCACAGGATTTCCTGTGGTTGCGCTTGCGGCGATTGATAGGCGCGCAACCCCTGGTCATGAAATTCGAGTGCACGCAGCTTTAATGGCAGGTCCAGACCGAGCGACGCATCAGCAACCATCAGACTAGCTAACTGCGCGGTTCTCAGGCGTCCTTGAATAAGTTCCGCATCCTCCTTGCTGCTCGAGCGCGCCAGCGGCAGCGGGACTTCAGCAGCTATGATCTGTTGCAACTCCGCTTTTTCCAAGCGCAAAAAATCCGCCATCTCGGCAAGAGAACTCTCGGTAAAGTTTGCAGCCGGAGGCAGAAGGATGTTGTTATATCCGTGTTCCCATTTCTCCAGCGGACGCAGTGCCGGCATTTGCAAACCAGTGACCGCTGACTGCAGCGGCAGGCTGGCGCCGCAGTAGAGACAATTGGCCCGGGTGGGTGGATTTGCTCGCAAGCATGATTCACAACGGACCATCTGGTCCGGAGTAAATGAACGCAGCGGCAATTCCGCAGGCTCATCGTTGAGCAGGGGAATGTTTTCGTTATCGTTATCTTTCGGCAACGGCTTCTCCACGGGTTTGGATTATACGACGCGAATTGCCTGTTCGAAATGCGGGATAGGAAACTGCTTCAATCAATGAACCAATGAACCAACGAGTATCCCGGACGTTTGTTTTTCTGCTACTGGTTATGGCAGCGCAAGCCTGCGCTCCAACCGTGCCTCCGAATGCCGCTGGCCCGCGGGGAAACGCCGCACCTTATCCGGTTCTGCTGGCGGAGGACAATCACCGAACGGAAGCAGCGACCGCGGCGATCAATCACCTGATGAGTATCGCCGTTGACAGCGGCACGAAGCCATCTCTACAACCTGTAACCGCGACCATCGAAAGCCTGCCGAAGACCAGCGGCACTGGGTTGTTGCTTCCGAAGGTTGGCGCGAATCAAACGATGAGCGAGGAGGACACTCGGGAGTCGCTGCGAAGGTTCATCCGTGACTGGCAGGGGCCAATTGGCGCAGACCCGGCAAAACTGTCTTTAGTTGAAAGGGTAGATCAACCTGATGGATCAAAGATCGCGCGGTATGAACAGCGCGCGTTTCGCTATCCTATTCGTGGAAACTACGGCAAGCTCGAAATTCGTTTCACTGCTGAACGCCGGGTACTGAACATCGTAAGCACCTGTATCCCTGACGCTGACAAAATACAAACAGCGCTGGCAGCCGTAAGCATCAAACTCAAACCCGAAGACGTTGGCGCGCAACTGACTGCGAACGCGATTCCCTATTCAAGTACTGGTGCGACGTCGCTCAAATTCACGCCGACCGCGAACAACAAGCTCGAACCTCATGAGCTGGTCACTTACATCACTCCCGCCGGTCAAACAAATGCTCTGGCGTTTCATGTTGCGTGGGAGGTTGGCATTAGCGGTGCGCCTTTCCAGCTGGTTTATGTCGACGCTGTGAGTGGAGAAGTAGTTGGCACTCGCTAACGCTGGAACCTCTCTTTCAGTGACGTTTGCACATCCTGTGACGTTTGCACATCCTGTGCTTGACCAATCAGAGACAAAAAAGCATCCTAGAAACGATACTAAAATTCTTATTGGAAGTAATTATCAGATGAATAACTTTGATCCGGCGAACAACGTTTCATGGAAGTTGGGCCACCGCGGTAGAGTCGCGGTTTTTATTGACGGAAACAATCTTTTCCATGCGGCACGTTTTCACAACATCGACATCGACTACAACAAATTGCTGCGCGTGTTGCTGGGCGACGGACGATTATTGCGTGCCTTCTTTTACACCGGCGTTGATGTGGGCGCCGAAAGACAACAGGGTTTTCTACTCTGGATGCGCCGCAATGGATTTCGCGTTATTCAGAAAGAGTTGAAAACCTTCTATGACGGCAGCCGCAAGGCAAACCTCGATGTTGAGATCGCAGTCGACATGCTTTCCCTGGCGGGCAGGTACGACACTGCAGTGCTTGTTTCCGGGGACGAAGACTTTGTTTACGCGGTCAATGCGGTCGCTTACAAAGGATGTCGCGTTGAGATTGCGGGCTTTCGCTCCAATACCGCGCCGAAGCTGATCGACGTCGCTGATTACTTTATCGATTTGGGCGAAATAGCCGATCGAGTACGCAAGGATGTGGTTCACGGCGCGCGCTACGATGAGCGTGAGATTCTTGAGCAACAGCCGGCGCACTATCTGCATGAGCAGATCCACATTCAGGAAACGAACGAAGATGGATTTGAGACGGCGATGCATGTCCTGGTAGAAACAACCCTTGAACGGGATGACACGGAGTTTGCAGACGGCGCCGAATTCATCCGCGTTACGGACGAGCAGTAAGATCAATATTGAGCGATATGAAGCTATTTACTGTCGAGGAAGCGAATGCTTTACTGCCTTCAGTGCGGCAACTGCTAAAGCGACTGCAACGCTTTCGCCACCGTTTATCTGGTTATAAGGCAGAAGCCAGGCAAGCTGCCGAGCAAGCCGATCAGGGCGGCGGCGGCATTTCAAGCGGTTTACTCTACGCGCGTTTGCTGACTAATTTCGCCGGCGAAATGAGCAGTCTCGAGGCGATGGGCGTGCAATTGAAGGATTTTGAACGCGGCCTAGTCGACTTTCCTTCTTTGCGCGATGGTCGCGTCGTGCTCTTGTGTTGGCAGTTGGACGAAGGCGATGAGCTTGAGTGGTGGCACGACATGGACGCCGGATTCGGCGGCCGGACGCCGCTCTGAAAGTTTTCCACAACCCTCCCCAGCCGGCGATCAGTTTCTCACCGTCCTGACAACCCCAACGCCTGGTATATTTTCTGATTGACCACTTAAAGTATTCCCTGATACTATTCGCGCCGAATTGCGCGGAAAGGACTTCGACGAACTCTTCCGCGCTGCTGAGCTTAGATTCCAGAGGAGGCGAGCTTGCTATGAAATGCCCCGAGTGCGGCGCGAACCTCAAGAAGATTTCCCCGAAATGCACAGAATGCGGCGCCCAACTGAAAGCAAAGCGAGCGTCGACAGTTTCCGCCCAGGCACCTGTAGTTGAATCAGCACCTGCCGTTTCAATTAAGCAAGCACAAACCGCCAAACCAACTCCTTCGTTGATCGAGTTTCCCGGAGTCAATAGAAACGCGCTGCCCGAATGGCGCAAAGAGTTGAGCGAACGCGTACGCGAAAAGCAGGAGCGTCGCGCCCGTGAAGCGGTGCTTGAAGCTCAGGGCGAGATAGCAACTACGGTTGACGCTCCCCCGGCAACCGTCCCGGTAATTCTCGAATTACTACCGCAAACTGAAATGCCGGCAGTAAATCCGATCGTCGAGGCCGCCCTAAAACGATTAGAACGCGCCAACCTGCAACCGTCATCGTTTTCGCATGGTAATGCCGCGCTCGCGACTGCGGTAGCCTACGACGAACGACGAGGGTTTGCTGAAGCGGACGAGGCGTCATCTTTACTCGGCGCTGCGGCTGTTGACCCAAACACTGAAGCGACCGAGGAAGCACGCCCCGAAAGAGTCCACAACCTTACCGTCGTTCCTAATTCTGCCGTAATCGAGGAAAACGTCCCGGCAGTCATCACGAAACCCAGGAGGCTGATTAGCGACGCCAATAACCCGGCGCTTAACTATCTCGACACTGTTCCTACGAGCGTGTGGGTAGAAAGAATGGAATACATCGCAGCTTCCAGCGCGCGACGCGCATTGGCAGCGTTTGTCGATCTGGTGATCGTGTTTGCTCTTGCCTCGCCGCTGCTCGCGCTCAATAGTTTGACGAGCCTGGACTGGCAGAACTGGCGTGTGATCGCGTTTTCCGCGGCGAGTATTGGATTAGTGGGTTTTCTCTACCTGACGATTATCACCGCTTTCACCGGTCGTACTCTGGGAATGCGTCTGTGTTCGCTGCGCGTCGTGGACGCGCGCAACGGTTTGATTCCTACGGGTGGGCAGTCTGCGGCGCGCGCGCTCGTCTATTTGTTGTCGCTCGTTCCTGCGGGCATCCTGTCGCTTTATGTTTTTGTTGATTCGGAA
>JBDTTW010000134.1:0-9196 GCA_039930405.1 bacterium | reverse complement strand
TCGGTTTTGATCGACACTTCATCCGATTTTCGCCAGCAGGCGTTGCGCTATGGCTTGAAGCGACTTGATGCGGTGCTGGTTACTCATTGTCATGCGGATCACATTTTTGGTCTTGACGATATCCGTCCGTTGAATTTTCGCTATGGCGCCCTGGGGCTTTATGCGAACGAGCGCGCCTGGGTCGATATCCGTCGCATCTTCAGATACATCTTCGAGCCGTCGCATTTTGGCGGCGGCCTGCCGCAGGTACTTGCGCACACCGTCGAGCCCGGGGCGCAGTTTTGTTTGGAAAACGATTTGCTGATCACGCCGCTTGAGGTAATCCACGGCCGCCTGCCGGTGATGGCTTATCGTCTCAACGATTTTGCTTATGCAACAGATTTGAGCGAGATTCCGGAAGCCACGATGGACCAGATGCAAGGTCTCGACGCGCTGGTGCTTGATTGTTTGCGGTTCAAGGAGCACCCCACGCATTTGTGGTTAGATAAGGCGCTCGAATACATCGAGAAGATCGGTCCGCGCCGCGCTTACTTGACGCATATCGCGCATGACGTCATGCATGCGCGCGATTCAGCGCGACTGCCGGATGGCGTTGAGTGGGCTTTTGATGGGTTGGTCATCGATGGTTAAAGCTTGAAAAGGTAGTCCAAAGTCCAATGTCCAAAGTCTGGTTTTTTCATCGACAGTAGCCACTCTCGGAAAACTGACACCCCCGCTAAACGCTTTGACTTTGGACTTTGGACTTTGGACTAATACATGCGCTTATTCCACGGAACTGACAATGCCGAAATTCAACGACCGACGGTCCTGACGCTCGGCGTGTTTGATGGCCTCCACCTGGGCCACCAGTTGATCGTGCGCACCGTCGTTGAAAGGGCGCGGGCCACTGGCGCAGTGCCCACCGTTATCACTTTCGATCCCCACCCGCGCGCGGTGTTGCATCCGGAATCCTCTCCGCCGCTGCTTCAGACCCTCGATCAAAAAGTCGAAGGCTTTGGCGCGCTGGGGATAGAGCAAACCATCGTGATTCGTTTCGATGAGAAGTTCTCCCAAATTCGTGCCGAGAATTTTCTCCGCGAGGTCGTCAGAGATCGGCTGCAGGCCAGGGAAGTTTACCTGGGCTGCGGTTTCGCGTTTGGCCACAATCGCGAAGGCAATATCGAACTACTCAGGCGCGTTAGCCAGGAACTCGGTTTTTTCGCCGACGAGGTTCCCGAGGTACAGATACGCAGCCAAAGAGTCAGCTCGAGCAAAGTTCGCCGTTTACTGGCTGAGGGCAAAGTGAATCTCGCCCGCCGCCTGCTGGGCCGGCCGTATGGCGTTGAAGGCCCTGTCGCCAGAGGCGCCGAGCGTGGCCGGGATCTGGGTTTTCCGACAGCCAACCTGCACCCACACAACCGCGTCATACCCCGCAACGGCGTCTATGTGACCGGCACCCTGATTGCTGGCCAATGGCGGCGTAGTATTACAAATGTGGGTGTGCGGCCGACTTTTGGGGGCGATGCGGAACCTTCGGTGGAGACATTCGTAATGGATTGGGCGGGGGATTTGTACGGCGATGTGGTCCGAGTTCGCTTCTTGCGCCGCTTGCGCGACGAGCGAAAGTTTAATTCAATTGATGAGTTGACAGCACAGATTCAAGCGGACGTGCGACGAGCGCAAGGTTATTTTGGGCGACAACCGGTGAAACGTTCACTGTCCCTGGTTTAGAGGCTCAACGTCAAGAAGTTTATGAAGAACGAGCAAGCACTAGTTCCGGTGACGAGTTTGGTGAAGCGGTCGCATGGAAATTCGGCTGAGCGAGAAGCTGTGAGTCCTGCAAGCGCGGCTCCGCTGACGGACGACCTGGTAGCCGGCATTCTCGCGGGCCGCGGTCTGCGCGGCTGGTTACGCGCCGCGCGAGTCGCCTGGGTGCTGGGATTGTTTACGCTCTACCTGTTTCTCGACACCTACCACATTCGCGCCGACTTTAACCGGCGCATGGCAGAACGGCTGCGCGCCGATGCGAAAGAGAAGAACTTCCCGACGCGAACGAAAGCGCGTCTGCATGAATTGTTGTTGATCGCTTGCGACAAGCTCGTACGCGCGACGCGCCTGATTATCTTCCGCGGTCGCGAAGGATCGGAAAACAAAGCCGCGCGACTTGAGCAACAAGCTGAGTGGTTGCGCCGGAGTTTGATCGACCTCGGTCCAACCTTCATCAAGATCGGACAAACGCTCGGAACGCGAGCTGACCTGCTGCCGTTGGCTTATGTGAAAGAGCTGGCGACACTTCAGGACAATGTGCCTGCGTTTCCGACCGCCGAAGCTTTTGCGCGCATTGAAGCTGAGCTGGGGAAAAGCCTGGCCAAGTGTTACGCAGAAATTGATAACGAACCGATCGCGTCGGCTTCGCTGGGCCAGGTTTATCGCGCCCGCTTGTTTTCCGGTGAAGAGGTTGCGGTCAAAGTTCAACGGCCAAACCTGGACCAGATTATCAGTTTCGATGTTGCCATTCTTTACCGGATCATCAAGTTGGTGGACCGCTTCTTTCCCAAAGCGAACGAAAACGCTGATTGGGAAGGAATGTTAGGCGAGTTTCACGCGACTGTTTTTGAAGAGATGGACTACGTCAAGGAAGGGCGTAACGCAGATCGGTTCCGTTATAACTTCCGCACCTGGCGAGCGGTTCGGGTTCCCAAAATTTACTGGACGCACACCCGCGCCAAAGTCTTGACGCTCGAGTTCATCCACGGCACGAAGGTAGTCGATATCGAAGCGTTGCGGGCGCGCCGCATCTCTCCTGTAAAAGTGAATCGACTGCTGGTGCGCACCTATTTGAAGCAATTGCTGGAAGATGGGTTCTTTCATGCCGACCCGCACCCGGGAAATTTGCTGGTGATGGACTCGGGCCACCTCGCCTTTTTTGATTTTGGCATGGTCGGCCGCATCGATGCGAAGTTGCAGGCGCAAATGATTGACGCCTTCTTTCACGTGGTTGAAAAAAACGTGCATGGGTTGGGTCAGGACATCATCAACCTAAACTTCCTGAAGCCCGGAGTTGATCCCGAGACAGTGCGCCCGGTAGTTGAACGACTCTTCAAAGTTTATCTGAACCTGAAGCTTGGCGAAGTAAATTTCAAGGAACTGACTTACGACCTGGCTGAGGTGGTCTACGAGTATCCGTTCCGATTGCCGGCAAATTTCACCTACATCATGCGGGCGCTGATGACGCTGGAAGGCATCGGCATTGTTACCGATCCGGCCTTCAGCTTTTTTGAAACCGCAAAACCTTACGCGAAGGAATTCATGCTGCGTCGTGAGGGAAAGAAATTCGGCAAGCTCGTCCTGGATACAATTAGCGGCCGGGAAAATGGCAACACTGGTCTTGAATGGTCGCGCGTCTGGAAACTCACCAAGATGGCCGCGCAGATGTACCTCGGGTAACGACAAATTATTGACTTTGTAGAATTATCCGAATTTACTTTGCAGAAGGCCCTGCGTTTTGATTTTGCAAAATTCTTTTTTTTGGCGCGTCTTATTGGCTCAACAGAGCATTGAAGAAAAGCGGGAATGTAGCTAGCGACTGGGCCCGGTACTGCGGCCTGAACCCAAAAAGAACTATTCGGCCTTTCCCGAGCCGCACTTCAACCAAAGCGGCCTTACCTCTAATCCTATCGGCGCCCAATAACCATCCGGAAAGTAAAGCGTCCCGGTTCGAGGGATAGCGCGCAACGACGCGCACATTGGAAACCGGCACCGAGCTGGCGCTGCTGCTTCCTTCCAACAGTTCGAACACGGGCGAGTCCTCAACCCAGGCAATGCTCTCTTTCGGCATGCCGGCGGCCAGCTGATGTTTTGGATCAAGTTCAATTCGCAATATCGAGCCAGGCACAAAAAACTCTTTTTCCGACCATTCTGCACTCAAATCACGAACTGGGAGTTTGAGTTGATCAATCGCGAATTCCGACGCGCGATTCAAACAAACAAGCGTGCCGCCATCTGCAACAAACTGCTTCAGCGCCTTTACGCCTGCGTCGCCTAGGCCGCCGGTATATTCCCTGGGCATCGTTCCCAATGTGTAGCCCTTAAGAATGGCCGAGGCGGATTGGTCAGGCAGCACAATCGAATTGTATTTGGTATGTAAGTCGCCAGCTCTAATCTCCGCGTCTTTAAGCGACGAGTATTTGTAGTGTTCCTGGTCCAGGACCCAGCGAGTCCAACCTTCATCAATAGCCGCAACGTGGGATTTGTACAGGCCAACCTTTTCCTCAATCTCGCCGAACCCGGTGCAACTGTTCATCCCGCCTGCTTGCGGCAGGCGGTAACGAAAAGGTTGCCGAACCTGACGTACATTCACTCCCATCAATAGCGAGAGCGTATGCGCCGTCACGTCATAAGGTGAGATTGGGTGGCCCGAGCCATCGCGCAAATCCGGATAACGTTGATTCTCAAGCAGCGCTTTTGCGAACGATCCATAAGGTTGGTCCATGCGAATTACGGCGGTGCCTTGCGGGTACTTAGTTCCCGCCGCCATGAATGGCAAAGGAAAATCAACATCGACGCCGGCGCGATACAATGCTTGCACGAGATCGGATTGATGGCGTGCTTCGGGAATGATGAAAGCGAACAACTCACTGCTTTTCCGGGGGCGCACGGCAGTGCCTCCAATTTCGTAAAACCGGCGCAACCACTCTTCACGATTGGCCGCAGCCTGGTCCAACAACAAAAATGCCGCCGTAGTCATATAGTTTGTGATGTCGCGCAAATGCCACTCGCCGCCGCGCCATAGTGGACCAAAGGTGGCCGACTCTTTTTTTGGATCGTAACCCTCGCCATTTTTTAGTTGCTCAAACTTAATTGAGACCGGTGTGGCAATTCTGCATGAGGCGGTTTCCGAAAGGACGCGCACGCCGCCGTGATAATGCGAGTATGCGCGCGACGGTGACCAGGCATCGTAAGTCGAATTGGTGGTGATTCCCTTGAAACCGGCTGCGCGCATCTCGCGCGCCATGTAGTTTCCGAGTTCGGTATACCCGGCGACTATTTGTTTTGGCACATTCGGCTCGACCGGCGCCATGTACGGCGGCAGAAACATTCGGGAGCCATATTCGCCCTGCTGATGTATGTCGTGGACTATTTGGGGATGCCAGACGTTATGAATTTTTTCAACAGCGATCTGTGTCTCGACCTGGGTGAACGCATACCAATCGCGGTTGTCATCATGCCCGGTATACTTGTGATAAAGCTCTGGCGGATTGGTGCCTTCGAAGGGCGTGCCCAGGGTTTTGTCGTACCAGTTCTTAACAATGTCGACGCCGTCAGGATTTAGCGAGGGCACCAGCAAAATAATAGTGTTCTTCAGAATAGCCTGAGTCTCGGGATCGTTAGAGGACGCCAGGCGGTGCGCGATGAGCATGCTTGAAAGGTATGAGCCGACCTCAGTCGAATGAATGCCGCAGGTGATCAGCACGATCGTCTTACCGCGCGAAATCAGTTCAGCAGCTTTGCGATCGCGCGCTCCCACCGGGCCGAGTTGGCGCGGATCCGCCAGCAACTCCTGAATGTGCTTGTATTCATCCAGCCGCGCCAGGTTCTCAGGCGCGCTAATCGTCGCCATCACAAACGGCTGGCCCATCGTTGACCTGCCGAGCTCTTCAAACCTTACCCGGTCGCTTGTTTTGGCGAGCGCTGCAAAATATGCGTTCACCTGATTCCAGCTCGCGAGTTTGCGATCGTCGCCGGGCGTGAAACCGAGAACATCATGCGGCGACGGGATCTGTTGAGACTGCGTGACACGAGCTGGTTGCGTCCCGGCACTGAACGAGGGAAGGGAACTAATAGTCGCTAGTAAAAGCAGGAAGGCGAAGGACTTTATGCGCATCAATTTTTTGTGGCTACCGGAGATGATGGGCGAACCTGCCGAGTGTAATCGAAAAAGATGGCGAATCTGTAGGCACAACGAGTAGCTCGAGTTACACGAAACTTGCTCAATCGGCCTTTAGCCGTGTAAAGTAGCGATGTTTTCAACCCCTACTGCACTCCCCGTTGTACAAACTGAATCGGAGGTCACTTCGGATGTCTTCTGAAAGCATTCCTGCGAATGAGTTCCCGGATCGAGTTGGTTTCAAACCGGATAATCCTTATCTGGAAAATTTCCGACCATACATTCCAGCCGGCGTGCGCCTGCCTGAGTTGACGGCCCTGCCGCTGATCATAGGCACGCTTTTGGGCATGGTCTTTGGTGCGTCTTCGCTCTACCTCGTTCTCAAGGTCGGACTAACAGTCAGCGCCTCGATTCCGGTTGCGGTGATCTCAATCACCATCTTTCGCATGCTTTCAAAATTTGGTATGCGCGACGCTACGATTCTCGAAAACAATATTGTGCAAACGGCTGGGTCGGCAGGCGAGTCGATCGCGTTCGGCGTTGGCGTAACGATGCCGGCCATCATGATTCTCGGATTCGATCTGGAATTCACCCGAGTGATGCTGGTGGCTATGCTCGGCGGATTGCTGGGCATCCTGATGATGATTCCGTTGCGGCGCGCTTTGATTGTGGCCCAGCATGGTTACTTGAAGTATCCAGAAGGGACGGCCTGTGCTGAAGTTTTAAAAGCCGGCGCTTCCGAGAAATCCCGCGCGGCAGCGGCAGCGGGCGCCGATCCAAACGCGCGGGCTGAAGTGTCTGTGCAGACTGGAGCCAAGTCAATTTTCGGGGGCCTCGGCGTTGGGTTCCTTTACCAGGTGCTGATGACGGGACTGAAGGGATGGAAAGACGTGCCGGAGAAAGTTTTTGGCGCGCCGTTTAAATCGGGTTCAGTTTCGGCCGAAATATCGCCGGCGCTGCTGGGCGTTGGTTACATCATTGGACCACGCATCGCTTCTATCATGTGCGCCGGCGGTGTGTTGGCGTATCTGGTTCTGATTCCGGCGATCAAGTTTTTCGGTGAAGGCATGACGACAGTGCTACCTCCCGGAACTATTCCCATTAGCGAAATGAGTCCCGGTCAGATTCGCGGCGCCTACGTGCTTTATATCGGCGCCGGCGCCGTCGCGGCTGGCGGCATCATTAGCCTGTTTCGCTCGTTGCCGACAATCTGGCACGGTCTAAAAGGTGGGCTGGCGGATCTTCGGGGAGGTCAGGCCGCAACGGCGAATGCGCCGCGCACCGATCAGGACATTTCGATGAAGTTTGTGGTCGGCGGCATCATCGCTTTAATCGGAATGATCATGGCTTTCCCGCAGCTCGGTTTGCAGGTGAATGTTTTTGTCGCTTTCCTGGGAGCCGTTTTGATCATCGCCTTCGGTTTCCTTTTCGTCACTGTTTCTTCTCGCTTAACTGGAGAAATCGGATCGTCATCGAATCCAATTTCGGGAATGACTGTAGCGACCTTGCTCCTGACGTGCCTGATATTTTTGATCATTGGCTGGACGGGACCCACTTACTACATAACCGCACTCTCGATCGGCGGCATTGTTTGCATCGCGTCTTCAAATGGCGGCACGACGTCGCAGGATTTGAAGACTGGATTCCTGGTCGGTTCAACACCGCGGCTACAGCAGATAGCGATTCTGATTGGCGCGTTTGCTTCGGCGTTAGTTTTGGGACCGATTCTTTTGCTGCTCAACGATTCGGCGACGGTGTATGTCCCGCGGGTCAGCTTTGAACCGGCGACCAGCAATGTCGTCATCGATCCAACTAAAGCAGGTTCCTTGCCGGCTTATACCGATGAGCTCAAGCCTACGGCACCCGGTAACTATCGCGTGTTAAAGAATGAAGCAGGAGCCGCGGCAATTGCGGGTCTGGATCCTGGCGAATACCTGGTTGATGGTTCAGGGAAAGTTGTTTACAAAGTTGAGGAGAATTTCCCGGCCGCGCTAAAAATTGATCCAGCGCAAGCGGGCGCACCGGAAAAGTTGAAGGGGCCGCAAGCGAACTCGGATTCAAATACCTATCACCCTTATCACAAGACGGACACGACCGGTGGACCAGCCGGACGATACATGGTTAACGACCAGGGCGTTCCTGTTTACCTGTCTGATCCCGGCATCAACGGTATTCACAAAGTAAGGCCGGACGGTTCGGCGGTAACAAAGTACGACGCGCCCAAGGCAACGTTGATGTCCTACATCATCAAGGGAATTCTGAACCGGCAGTTACCCTGGGGCTTGGTGCTGTTGGGTGTGATGATTGCCATCGTACTTGAGATGAGCGGCATTCCTTCGCTGGCGTTCGCCGTTGGCGTTTACTTGCCGCTTTCATCATCGAGCCCGATTTTCATCGGCGGCATGATTCGCTGGCTGGTCGATAAATACCTGCGCAAGAAACTGCACGACAAACAGCTAACGGAAGACGAGTTGGTCGCCGAGACCGACAAGAGTCCCGGGGTGCTGATGGCTTCGGGTTACATTGCCGGCGGCGCATTAGCAGCGATCGTGATCGCCATACTGCAAGGCGTGCCGCGGCCGGCGCTGGCAAACTTTAACAAGTCGGTGGAGGACTGGGCCACGCTTCACAATCCACTTTTTGCCGGTCCAAACGCCGACTTGTTGTCCATGATTCCGTTCGTAATCCTGATGCTGTTGCTGTATCTCGTAGGGCGTGAGGTTCTGTTAAGAACTAGTCCCGAAGCAGTGAAGCGACGTTAGTTCTCTTTAGCTGCGTTTTTTAGTTTATACTTTTCAGGCGCGCTGCTTAGCCCGGAGCGCGCCTTAAGTTTGAGCAAAAGGATTTTTACTGATGCGCCCTCCAGTCACCAATTCCCGGTCAGTTCAAAGCGTTGTCCTTATGGCCTTGCTCTTGTTTTCTTCAGCCGTCCTCGTCGTGTCGCAGCAGCCGCAGCAGCCGCGGCAGCCACCGCGATCACCGTCGGACACGGTGCGCGAGTTTTACAAGGCGCTGCGCGAGAAAAGGTTTCGCGAGGCTTTTGATTTATCAATCTACAAGCCGGCTATTGACCCACTCAAACCGCAGGAGTTTGAAGATCTACGTCCCGATTTTGACAAGATGGCGGCTGTCATTCCCGAGGTGGTGAACATCACCGGCGAGCAGATCAGTGGCGAGGCCGCAACTGTCTTTGTCAAAGTGAAAGAGGGTGACGGTCCGGAACAGGCAGAGCCGGTGACGCTGATGCGGTCCGCGGGCGTATGGGTAATTGGCGACAAGGAAAACCTGGAAGTTGTTAAAAAGGCGGGTAAGCAGTTTTTCTTCAACGCT
>JBDTTW010000133.1:0-9813 GCA_039930405.1 bacterium | reverse complement strand
TTTGCGCGCCTACACAGTCGTGGTCGTCACCGATTTGACGATGCTGGATAAGACGACGCGCGACGGCGAGATGTTGATCTACACGGTCGATCGCAAGACCGGCGAGCCGCGCCCGGGCGCGCAAGTTGAGATCATCAAAGAGAAGAAAGTGGTGGCTTCCGGAACCACGGACGCTCAGGGCGTACTGCGCGCCAAGGTGGAAAAGCCAAAGGCAGCGGAAGGCGAGGAAGTGGCTGACGTTCCCGCAGCGGACGAAGACACCGACTCCAAGTCTTACCTCATCCTCGCCAAACAGAGCGGCAACTTTGCCATTTCAGATCTCGGCGGGCTGTTCTTCAGCGGCTACGAGGGCGAAGAAGATTCGGAAAACGTGAAGGGTTACGTTTACACCGACCGTCCGGTTTACAGACCAGAGCACAAGGTTTCATTCAAAGGAATTGTTCGAGCAATCGATCCCTCGGGTGCTTACAAGCCCGTAGGCGACAGCACTATCAACGTCACGATCACAGATCCAAACAGCGCGAACGTCTTCACTAAGGAACTGCCACTTTCAGCGCGCGGCACCTTCAACGGTGAAATGGAGATTTCCGAATCTGCGCCGCTGGGCACCTACACCATTGCCGCCGAGATTGAAGGCGGCAGCGCTAACGGAAGCTTCGAAGTCGCCGAATACAAAAAGCCCGAATACAAAGTAACTGTTTCCGCGCCCGGCAAATTCATACAGGCCGGACAGAAAACAAATTTCGCGATCGATGCCAAGTATTTCTTTGGCTCGCCCGTAGCCAATGCCGACGTTCATTACTACATCTATCGTTCCCGTTATTACGCCTGGTATTTTGGTGAAGACGATAGCGAAGACACTGGCGACGAATCTGATCAGGAAGATCAATCCTCATCTTATTACCGTGGTGGCGACGACATGGTCCAGGAGAGTGACGGGACCCTGGACGCGCGCGGCCATCTGAATGTGGCGTTTGATATACCGGGCACGGACGAGAACGACACGAACGATTACAGTTACCGGCTCGAAGCTGAAGTGACCGATTCCGCGCGCCGCACCATCCCCGGCAGCGCCAGTTTTGTGGCCACGCGCGGAACTATCGTCGCCAACGCTGAGCCCGACAAGTACGTTTACAACAAAGGGGACGTTGCGAAGATCAAAGTCAGCACCAGCGATTACGAGGGCCATCCTGTTTCGGCGAAAGTGCAGCTGAAATTTGTCGAACGCAGCTGGACCAAAAAAGCAAAGAAAGAAGACGAAGAGTATTCCTATCCGGAATACGAGATGCACGAACGTGAGGTTGCTGCGGCAGACGTGCAAACCGATTCCCAGGGCCAAGCCAGCTACGACTACACCACAACTGAAGATGGAAACCTCTCAATCAAGACCATCATCGACGAGGCGGGCAAAAAGATCGCGTCAATCGGTGGTTATCTTTGGGTAACTGACCGGCAGTTTTCCTGGACTGATTCGGCGTACTACAGTGAAGACTACAATTCCATCAAGCTGGTTCCAGATAAGAAGTCCTATCGCGCCGGCGAAACTGCTCACGTGCTCGCTATCCTGCCAACGGACAACGCTCATCTGCTGGTCAGCACGGAATTGACCCACGTCATGGATCTACAGCAGGTGAACTCGGCAGGAAGATCGATAGTGCTCGACGTTCCGATCAAGGCCAACTATGCGCCGAATGTTTTTCTCAACGTTTCCTACGTCAAGAACGGTGACATGTTTACCAGCGACCAGCGCCTGGTTGTTCCCGCGCGCGACAAGATGCTGAACCTGGAAATCATTTCGAACAAGCAGGAGTACAAGCCACGCGAGTCCGCGTCTTACACAATTCTGGCGCGCAACTCCGATGGCGCGCCTGTTTCCGGAGCAGAAGTAAGTCTCGGTGTGGTTGATGAAGCTATCTACAGTGTTGCGCCAGACTTTGCCGGCAACATCAAGAATGAGTTTTACGGCATGCGTTACAACACAGTCGAGACGCATCTCTCGATTAGCTATTCGTTCACCGGGTTCGCGGGCGACAAGCCGCTCTATCTCGCCAGCACCAAGCCCGCCTATCAGCTTGCAGATTTCAAGAATGAAGGCGAGCTGGTCCAGCCAACCATCCGAAGAAATTTTAAGGACACGGCGTTCTGGCAACCAGACGTAATTACTGGTCCTGACGGCAAGGCAACGGTCAAGGTCACCTTGCCCGACAACCTAACCACCTGGCGCGCCACCGCGCGTGGGGTAACCGCCGACACAAAAGTCGGCGCCACGAAGTACAAAGTAGTCGCTCGCAAAGACGTAATCATGCGTTTGGAAACGCCGCGCTTCGTCACGCAGGGCGACACAGTCACCTTGTCGGGCATCGTTCACAATTACTTGAACGCCGACAAGTCAACTCAAATATCGCTCGAAGTCAGCGGCGCGCAACTGCAAAACGCGGGCACCAAGACCGTGACCATCACCAGGCAGGGCGAGCAGCGCATTGACTGGCAAATTACCGCGCCGAACGTCGGCGAAATCAAACTCCTGGCAAAGGCGCTGACCGACACCGAATCCGATGCGGTGGAATTGCCGCTGCCGGTTGTGCCGCGCGGACTGCATCAGGTTAAGAACCAGAGCGAAACCTTCTCGGATGAAAACACCGACAAGACATTTGCGCTAACCATGCCGGCCGATGCTGATCAGCGCGCGCGTAGTTTGCGGATTGAAGTTGCCCCTTCGGTTGCCGGAACGTTGTTTGGCGCGCTGGATTATTTGACCAGCTATCCTTACGGCTGCACCGAACAAACCATGTCCAGTTTTCTGCCGAATGTGATCGTGACGAAAGCATTGAAGGATGTGAAGACCTCGACGGTCCGCGGCTCGAACGATTTGGAAAAGAAAGTCCAGAAGGGCGCGGACCGTCTTTATGCTTACCAGCACGACGATGGCGGTTGGGGTTGGTGGAAAAACGACCAGAGCGATCCGTTCATGACCGCTTACGTCGTCGACGGTCTGACGCTGGCAAAGAATGCCGGCTACGACGTGAATGAAGAAAGGTTGGCCAGCGGACGCCAGAAGTTAAAGGAAATGGTCGAGGCCGGAAAGACAGAAGCCGGCACGGCCATCGATCTCGAAACGCGTTCATTCATGGTCTATGCCCTGGAAGAAAGCGGCGGCGCCGAAAGTCAACAGGTCGAAAGGGTTTTCAGCGAGCGCGGCAACTTACAGCCTTATGGCCGCGCCTTGCTGGCCCTGACGTTCAAACTGAAGCAGGACGACAAGCGCGCGAAAGATGTTGCCGCCGAGATCGAAAGAACAGTCATCGCCGACAACTACTCCGCCCATTGGGAATCGCGTCGTCGCGCGATGCTCGACTTTGCCGAAGAGGACGACACCGAAGCGACCGCACTTTCGCTGAAAGCACTGGCGCGCATCAAGCCGGATAGCAACTTGTTGCCACGAGTGGCGCGTTGGCTGGTTTCGGAACGGCGCAACAGCTACTACTGGGAATCCACCAAGGACACAGCCTTCGCCATCCTTGGTTTGATCGATTATTTGAAAGTCAGTCGTGAGCTGTCACCCGATTACGATGTCGAGGTTTATCTAAATGGCGAGAACGTTGCCACGCAGCACATTTCGTCCGCTGCCGGGCAGACAATTTCACTCAAGCGGCAGGCCGGTGAGGTTAGTGCAACGAACGACGTGCGCATCGTGAAGCGGGGCAAGGGCGTGATCTACTTTTCTTCGTCGCTTGATTACTACACCGGCGAGGAAGACGTCCCCGCTCGCGGCTCTGCCGATCTAAATGTAACTCGCGAATACCTGCGCCTGCGCGTGGTTGACGACGGCGGCTCTCCGACGTGGAAACTCGATCCACTAAGTGGCGACATCCATTCCGGCGACATGCTGGTGGTGCGTTTGAAATTGAACGGCACAAAAGCACGGCATTTAATGCTGGAAGATCCGATTCCGGCAGGCGCCGAACAAGTTGAAAGTGTCGGCAATCTGAACCTCGATTACAGTTCCGGACACGACTGGTCCGACTGGTACAGCTCGCGCGAGTTTCGCGACAATCGCACGGTGTTTTTCCTGGATTACTTTGACGGTAGTGCGACTTTCCAGTACGCCATTCGCGTGCAGGTGCCCGGACAATTTCGCATCGCGCCGGCGCGTGCGGAGTTGATGTATCGTCCGGCAGTGCAATCAAACACAGCCTCGGGACGCCTTTCGTTCCTGGAGCGAAAGTGACGGAGCAATGCGGAACCGCGAGCGGTAGCGACCGGATCTATGCTCAAGCCTTCGCCGGTCGAATGATTTTGCAATTGCGTAATTCAAAGTTGCGTGTAGCATCCGGTCGCTACCGCTCGCGGTGCCCCAAATGAGGACAAAATGCTAACTGAAACATTTTCATCAATCGTGACCGCCGTGCGAAAAGTCTTCGCAAACTGGCGCGCGCTTTTGCTGGTGGCGATTGTTTACGTCGCGCTGCTCGTCGCGCTCTACTTCTTCGTTGCGGTTCGAGAAGCGAGCGTCGCGCAAGTAGTCTTGACGTTTGCGCTCGCGGTGCTGGCTCCCATTCTCTTCTTCGTGCTGCAGGCGATGATTGCTAATGGGTTCTCTGCCGAGCCGGTGACCGCAGGTCTGGTCGCGAAACGGTCGCTGACTGGCTTCTGGAAGTTCATCGTGATCACGTTGCCGCTTATTGCGCTGGCAGTTCTTGTCGTTTACCTGCTGGCGAAATATCAGTCACACCTTGCGTCGGTTCCTGACAGCGCAACGCAACTTCGCCCGATGGCCGCGTCGTCACGAAGCCACGAAACGGCGCGCGCGCCTATTAATTGGAAAGGCGCTGCCCTTTCAACCGTCAGATATTTGGCACTCGGTTTGGTATTGCCGCTCGCCGCTATTCATTTGTGGCTGGCCACCGCACGCGATGGCCTGGTAACCGCCATCAAGCGGATCGGACAACTGCTGGCCCGGGCATTCGCACCGCAGTCGGTATTGATTTACGTCGTTGGCTTTCTGATTTTCGCGGTCGTTCCTTACTTCCTCTTGTTCCGCACCACTCCCAACAAGCATGCCTGGTTGGAACTTGTGCTGCTGAGCATACGCGTAGCCGCGGTCTTTGCGCTGACGCTTCTCGGTTGGGTCATAACTGTTAAAGCCATTGCCTTGCTGACTTCTAAAGCACCCGAACCAGTGACGAACGAGGCTGCCTGATGTCTGCATGGCGCGCAGCCGGCGCAGTTGGCGAGCGAGCCACCGCTGTCCGTGCGGGAGCAGACTTTCGCCGCGCGGCGCTGGTCAGTTTGGTATTTCTGGCGTTGGCGGTTGCGGCCTGGTCCATTGTCCGCAACGGCTCTCCTCGCAATGCCTCCGCACTCACAACTAACGAAAACGAGTTGGACCAGCGTCTGCAGCAGGCCGCAACTCTGGCGCTGGGCGATCGGCGCGGCGCGATCATCGTCATGGATCCGCAAACCGGACGCGTTCGGGCGCTAGTTAATTCCGAGCTCGCGGTTCAGGAAAGTTTTCCTCCTGGTTCGACAATAAAACCATTTACTACCATGGCAGCTTTGCGGGCCGGCTTGATCGACGAAGAGTCGCGCACGCTGTGCCATGAAAAGTTTTCGCACGGAGAATTTCATACAACCTGTTCCCATCCGCTCGATCTGCCGCCGCTCGACCCCACGGAAGCGATTGCCTACTCATGCAATTACTATTTTGGAAAACTCGGCGAGCGGCTTTCGGAAAAAGGCTTCGCGACAACGCTGAATGATTTTGGTTTTGGCAGAAAGACTGGAGTCGACGTTGCCGGTGAATCGGCCGGCAAAATGCAACGCTCGGTCTGGCGCCCGCAGTCAGCGATGGGCGAGGGCGAATACCTGCAGACCACGCCGCTGCAATTAATCAATGCCTACACTACGTTGGTAAACGGCGGCCAGGTGCTGGTGCCTCATCTTCCGGCAACGTCAAAATCCGCGCCCGAAATTCAAAGCAGCATTGTGATAGACAGCGCACAACGCGAACTGATCGTTAAGGGAATGCGCGGCGCGGTTCGTTATGGCACCGCCGAATCCGCGAACCTCTATTCGTTGCCACTCTACGTTTTTGGCAAGACCGGAACGGCAACCGAAATCAACGGCTATCGCACGCACGGCTGGTTCGTCGGTTTTGCCGCGCGCATGAACAGCGACGGGAACGACGCCAGTGTACCGGCGCCGGACAAAGTTGAACTGGCGGTGTTGGTGTTCCTGGCAAGAGCTCACGGTGTCGACGCTGCTGAAGTCGCACGTCCGATCTTTGCCGAGTTTGGCAAAACGGATCCGCCGCCAGTTTTAGCAACGCGCGCGTCGCAGGCGCCGGCGTCGGTTCCAGCAAATCCGGCACACGATTCTCAGTCGGCATCTACCGTTCGCGTCTACGTTGCGCGCGAGAATGCAGTGCGGACGATGCCGGTCGAGGATTATGTGCGCGGCGTGGTAGCGGCCGAAGGCAGCACCGAGGCAGAGCCGGAAGCTTTGAAAGCCCTGGCGCTAGCGAGCCGCACCTATATCCTCAAGAATCTTGGTCGACACGGTGCGGATGGTTACGACTTTTGCGCGACAACTCATTGCCAACGATACCTGGCGGTGGAGGTTGCGGATGTCCCGGCACGGGTCAGGGAAGCAGTCGAAGAAACGAGCGGCGAGGTGCTGCGCGACGCAGATAATCAAATCGTCGATTCGTACTTCAGCGCATCCTGCGGCGGCGCGACTGCGAACCTGACGACGTTGTGGGGCAAGAGCGCGCCTGCTTACCTGCAAGGCGTCACCGATGAATACTGCGAGAGTCAACCACATCACAGTTGGATTGACAGGATTCCCGAAGCGAAACTCTTGCAGGCGCTGCAAAGCGATCCGCGTACAAATATCGGCGCGCGCCTGGTCGACGTATCGGTTACCCGGCGTGATGAATCTGAACGCGCGCAACAGATCACAATCCAGGGCGAGCGGCGGTTAGCCGTGAGCGGCTGGGACTTCAAAATTATCGTCGGACGCGCGTTGGGCTGGAACCTGTTGAAGAGTTCGCGCTTTGAAATTTCCCGTTCGGGTTCAAACTACGTATTTCGCGGCAGCGGGTTTGGCCATGGCCTTGGACTGTGCCAGGAAGGAGCACATGTAATGGCGGCGCGAGGCGCGAGCTATCGGCAAATTCTCCGCAAATATTTTCCTACAACCCATATTGCAAACGAACGCGGCGCCGCAGACTTGGTTTGGGGTTCGCCGGAAATTAGTGCGACCCACCCACTGAGCCAACGCGTCAACCGCATGACAATGGCCAGCGAAGGCCTTCGCCTCAATTACCCCAGCACCATTAGTCAACGTGAGGCGGAAGGGTTATTGGCCTTGTTGCAGACGGCGCGCCGGCAGTTGATCGACCGCGTTAGCGCCGCGGGAATGAGTTTGCAGTTCCCTGCTCTGGAAGTTTTTGTTAATGACACCACCGGAAACTTTGTCGGCCGGACGGGACAACCGCCGTGGGCGGCGGCAGCCACTCGCGACCGGCGGGTTGAGCTGCAACCGCTGCCGCTGCTCAAACGAAAGCGAATTCTCGAAACCACTTTGCGGCACGAGTTGGCCCATGCGGCAATCGATGTTCTTGGTCACGGTCGCGCGCCTCGCTGGTTGGCTGAGGGACTGGCAATATACCTGGCCGGTGAAGGGAAATTCGTCGAGCGCTATGCTCCTCGTTCACCAATGAAAACTGAAGAGATTGAACAAAAACTTGCCGGCGCGCGATCATCGCAAGAGATGCGAGTCGCCTACGCCGCCGCCTACTTGGAAGTAAAACGCTTGATTCAAAATGAAGGTGAGGCAAAAGTCTGGCGTCACGTGGTCTACGGGAGCGGGCTGGGATCAGTTAATAGGAAAGCCTTGATTTTGCCGGATGCTTAGTCGACGATGCTTGTGTCTCCTCTGCGACGGTCACACACGTGCCCTGAATTGCCAACCATGAAGTTATCAACCACAGCAACTCTACTCACGCGTCTGCTCGTCGCGTTTGTGCTTTCGGCTTCGCCCTTGGCCGCACAGCAAAAGCGAGTAACTACCGCGCGGAAACCAGCGCCGGCTCCAGCGGTCGCGCCTGCGGAACCTAATCCAACTTTTGACACGCTGCTCGCGGGGTTGCACTTCCCAAAGAATTTGCTGTTGCTGATGTTGGCAAACTTTTCAAACGATGGCAGTTTGACTCCGCTCCAGGCTAATGAAGCGGCGGTGAAAGCCGAGTTGCGAACGATAGTAAGTGCTGAAGCGGCCTATCAAGTGACTACGGGAGACGGTCGCTATGGAACTATTGATGAACTTGTGAAGGCCGGACTGCTCAGCAAAGAACCGATAGCGCGGTTTGGTTACGAGATCGAATTGACTGTCTCAGCGAATAAGTTCGCGGCGACGGCGGTGCCGCTCGAGTATGGCAAATCAGGTAGCCTTTCTTATTTCGTTGATGAAAGCGGAGTGGTCCGCGGCGGCGACCGCGCCGGCGGTCCGGCAACGATTTCCGATCCGCCAATTCAGTAAAAAAGTTTCATCAGTTCCCCGGCGCGTTGCCGGCCGCCAGGTTCTGGATTTCTACAGGCTCAATGTTTCCGGCTGGTTCAAAGCCAAACACTCGCGAATAAAAGTAAAACTCTCCGTCCAGCGCGCGCTTGATGTTTTGCGCCTGCCGGAATCCGTGTTGTTCGCCGGCAAAGGCGATGTACGCGACTGGAATGCCTTTGCTTTGCAGCGCCGCAACCATCACTTCTGCCTGGCTTGGCGGGACAACTTTGTCTTCCAGTCCCTGAAAGAAAATTACCGCACAAGACAAGCGATCCGTAAAGTTGATCGGCGAGCGTGCGAAATAAATCTCACGAGCTTCGGGGTACGGGCCAAATAAGCCATCCATATAACGTGACTCGAATTTGTGCGTGTCTTTCGCCAACGCCTCGGCGTCGCTTACGCCATAGTGACTTGCGCCCGCCTTGAAAGCATCGCGAAAAGTTAACGCGCAAAGCGTCGTGTAGCCGCCGGCACTACCGCCGCTGATCATCAGCCGATCCGGATCTGCATCGCCGCGCGCCACCAGGTCGCGCGCGCCGTTCACACAATCATCGACATCAACGATTCCCCACTTCCCCTTGAGCCGGTCGCGATACGCCCGACCAAAGCCGGTGCTGCCGCCATAGTTAACATCCAACACGCCGATGCCGCGGCTGGTCCAATACTGAATGATCAGACTTTTCGAAGTCGTGCTGGCCGAGGTTGGTCCGCCATGACTTAGCACCAGCAACGGCGGCCGTTCCTGGTCGGGTGCGCGATAGTTCGCGTTCGTTGGGGGATAGAAAAATCCGTATGCGGTCAAGCCATCTGCTGTCGGGAACTCGACGGTTTCGGGCTGCGAGAGATAGGCAATTCCGACCTCGATGTTGTTGGCCTTTCGCAGGACTTCAAACTCGCTCGTGGTCGGATCAAGTTTGACCAGCGAAAGCGGTTCGGTTGGCGAGCCGGCGCGCATCACTGTCCGGCCAGGCGCCGCTCGCACGTAACTAATGTCAGTGTAGGAACTGTCAACGCGTTCCAGCTCGCGCGTTTTGGTGTTGATAAGGCCGAGTCGCCAGATGCCTTTTTCAACGTAGCTGCAAACGATTCTTTCCGCGGATTCGAAAGCATAAGTCGACATGCCAAAAAGCCATTGAGGCATGCCAAATTCCGCTTCCATCTCAATCACGGGCTCAATCACGCCGGCTTCGTTTAAGCGGTACAAGTTCCACCAGCCGCCACGATCAGAAACAAAATACAACTCGCCGCTCG
>JBDTTW010000132.1:0-3527 GCA_039930405.1 bacterium | reverse complement strand
CCGCCTTCAGCGCGTAAAGCATCTTGCGCAGTTCGGTTATATCTCTATCCAATGAGCTACTACTTTCTGCGTCAATCAGATTGAGGTTGGTGGCGATAATTCTTTGAGTGTCTAACTCAGCAAGTGAGCCATTAGCTACGGAGAGGAATTGAAGAAATTCTAATAGATGTTGTCGCGCCTGGCCTTCGGCGATATTTGAGGAAACTGAGACGGCGGCCCGTTTCATCTGATCGGCCAGCCCATAAAGCTCACTTCTCGGAAACTTATCGCAAAGCCTATAAACCTGGGTGCAAAGGGCAATGCTTTTTTGCCACACTAGCAAATCTTTGTATGATTGCGAGCCCATCTTCTTCTCTGAAAACTCAAAACTGAAAACTGAAAACTAAGTTCGACGATAGTCGAACTTCGACTGCGTCGGTTTGCCGTAATTAGTCAACGCACCTTTTTCTCCGACCGCGTTCGGCCGCTGAAAGATCCAGTTTTGCCAGGCCGTCAGTCGGCCGTAAATCTTTGTGTCCATCGTCTCCGGACCGGCGAATCGCAGCGATGCTTCCATGCCGGTCAGCGCGTCCGGCGACAACGAAGTTCTTTCTTCAATCGCGACGCGGATCTCGTCTTCCCAATCCAGATCATCAGGCGCAAAGGTTATTAGTCCGGCCTCTTCCGCCGCTGCGGTGTCAAAGCGACCGGCGCTGGCCAGAATCTCTGCAACTTTCTCAGGCGTCGCCAGGAAGCGAGACTGTAAACGCGATAACCCATTGCTCATCGGCAAGGCGCCGTGGTTTAGTTCGCTCAGCGCGAGCTCAATCTTCTCGTCAGCGTTGTTGAGCATGTAACTGCGATCAGAAGCCAGCATCAGTTCAAGCAAATTGCCGGCAAAACAACTGCCCGGTTCGATGATTGCGAAAAAACTCTTTGCCGTCAGATCCAGCCGGCGCAGCACGCGCGCCATGTAAAGAGTTATCTCGCGCACCAGCCAATGCTCTTTATTGGCCATCAGCGCCTTGTCGATTGCGAGCACGTCCGCGATATTTCCCTCGGTGCGAACGCAAACTAAACCGATCTCAGGTTCGTTCACGCGCATGTAGAGCAAGGCATCGTCCAACTCTCGATATGCCTGCAGCGGCCAGTAAGAATCACCCAGTTTCTGAATTTCATCAGGACTCGCCGGCAAATTCGCTTCCGGTCCATGCACAGTCAAATCTGCGTAACGTTGTTCGCGATTGAAAATCACGTTTACGTATTTGTATTCGAGACCCGCGGGCTTGATTTCGACTTGCAGCGGATTGAGTTTGATCCCGTAAAGCAAACTGTTAGTTTGCGGTGGTTCATCATCATTCAAGTCGGCAGCTTCCGAGCCAGTCCGCAAACCAACAGTTTGCTTTACGCCGGAAGCGATCTCCTGAACTCGCGCATCGATCGATTCCTGAAACTTGCTGGTGGGAAACGAATCGTCGATCAGTCCCCACTCCGTTGCGCGTTTTCCTTTCAAGCCCTCCGCGAGCGTGGAAAAAACGTCCGCGCGGTCGCGACGAATCTTTCGCTTATCAACCAAACGCGTCAGGCCACCGGTGCCTGGCAACACTCCAAGCAGCGGCACCTCGGGAAGGGAAACGGCGGAGTTGCCATCGTCAACCAGATAGATTTCGTCGCAGGCGATTGCCAGCTCGTAACCGCCGCCCGAAGCGGTGCCGTTCAGCGCGGCAACGTAACGACGTCCCGAATGATGCGAGTCGTCTTCAATCGCGCAGCGGGTTTCATTTGTAAACTTGCAGAAGTTAACTTTGAAGGCGTGCGAAGAAGTGCCGAGCATGTAGATATTCGCGCCGGCGCAGAAGATGCGCGGTTTGAGACTGGTGATGACTACAACTTTAACTTCCGGGTGCTCAAAACGAATGCGCTGCACCGCATCGGCCAACTCAATATCAACGCCGAGATCGTAAGAGTTTAGTTTTAGCTTGTAGCCTGCGGCGAGCGTTTCGTCCTCCTGAACATCCATGCTCAGGGTGGCGACTGCGCCGGCGACATTTAGTTTCCAGTGATGGTACTGGTCAGGTGACGTTTGAAAGTTAATCATGCACTCCTCAAAATGGGCGGCCGGCCAGGAAATCCCCACTTTCCGGCCTATTTCCTGCAAAATTCTCTTGTCGTTCGAACGTTCGTTCGAAATATTAACCCGGGCGAAGTCGATTGATCAAGCTGGGGTTGCCTAATGCCAGGCTGAGAAATTTGCAGGTTGGGAAGGGGGCATGCCCCCGCTCGAGCGCCACAGCGCGAATAATTTGTATTTGATGTTGTAAAAGGAACCATTCGCGCCGTTGGCGCTTGAAGCGGGGGCATGCCCCCTTCCCAACCTGCAAATTTCCCAGCCTGGCCTTACAGGCGCTGTAGCGCTCTTTGCGCCAATAGATTAAGGAGCATTACTCACGCGGTCCTCGCTGAAAATGTTGCATCTCTTTGGAATGGACCTCATTGGCGACTCGCTTGACAGGCTCGGTAAACGGCGCGTAGGGTTTTCGCTCCGGCACGCCAGATCTTTGATATTGACTTCAAATTCTTTCCGACTCTTTTGCGATAAGGATTTGAGAAATAGAGTTTTGCACCACGGAGGCGAATCTGTTCTGGTGAATGGCGCGGTCTTCAAAACCGTAAGTGAGACTGTGAGAACAGGCTCAGGTAGGTTCGATTCCTACACGCCTCCGCCAAGTGATTGCCGATTTGCGATTGCCGAGTGCCGATTGCACCTTGCATCGGATAGTCGCGATCTATCGTCAGAAATCGGCAATCGGCAATTGGAGATCGGCAATTGGCAAGGAAATCGGCAATCGGTTAAGCGGCAATGAAAGAATGGATAGCACTCAATATGACACCCGGCATCGGCCCTCGGGCTGCGGCCAGGTTACTCGAGCGTTTCGGATCGGCTGAAGCCGTCTACCGGGCGCAGCGCGCCGAACTCGAAAAGCTCAGGCTGTTGCCGGCAGCGGTGGACAGCATCATTGCACGGGACCTGCACGAGAAAGCGGAAGTCGAACTTCTAAATGTAAGAAAGATCGCCGGCGACATTTTGGTTTTGGATGACGGCGTCTATCCGTCGCTGCTGCGCGAAATATACGATCCGCCGATCGCGCTCTACGTAAAAGGCGCCTGGTCGCAATGCCTGGACCAGCCGTGCATCGCAATTGTCGGTTCGCGCAAGTGTTCGACCTATGGTCAGAACGCGGCGTTAATGCTGGCGCGCGATTTGGCACAACGCGGGGTGACAGTTGTTTCCGGCTTTGCACGCGGCATCGACGCGGCCGCGCACCGCGGCGCAATTGAAGGCGGCGGGCGAACGGTAGGCGTGCTGGGAACAGGCATCGATGAGGTTTATCCGCGTGACCATCGAAAGTTGGCCGCTGAGATCCTGGAGCGAGGCGGCGCGCTAGTTTCGCAGTTTCCTTTAGCGACCCCACCAGTCCCGGAAAACTTTCCTTACCGAAACCGCATCATTAGCGGACTGAGCCTGGGCGTGGTAGTTGTAGAAGCGG
>JBDTTW010000131.1:0-8781 GCA_039930405.1 bacterium | reverse complement strand
CGATAACCGTGTCGCCAAACTCTTCGCGCTTGTCGTCCCAGTTTCCTTCTTTCAAATTGTAAGGCGCGTATTGCACAAAGCAGGACATGACGTGCTTGCCCGGCGGCGCGACGGACGGATCAGTCAAACTGGGGATGACCATGTCGATGTAGGGCCGGCGCGAGAAGCGGCCGTACTTCGCTTCGTCGTAAGCGCGCTCCATATATTCGACACTCGGCGAGATGGAAACCGCGCCGCGCAAATGCGGACCAGCGCCGGGCATACATTTGAAGTCCGGCAGACCATCAAGCGCAAGATTTACCTTTCCTGAAGAACCGCGATACTTGTAACGCTTCAGGTCATCGCAAAAGTCATCCGGCAAATATTCTTCGCCGATCATTTTCATAAACGTAAGCCGCGGGTCGACACTTGAGGAAACAACGTCCGCATAGATCTCGTCTCCGTTCTGAAGCACCACACCTTTGGCTGTGCCGTTCTTGAGAATGATTTTCGCAATCGGGGCTTCGGTGCGGATTTCGACGCCTGCTTCCCTGCCGGCGTCGGCAATCGCATTGGAAATCGCGCCAGTGCCGCCGCGTGAAAGTCCCCACGAGCGAAACGCTCCGTCAATCTCGCCCATGTAATGATGCAACAGCACGTAAGCAGTGCCGGGTGAACGCACGCCAAGAAATGTGCCGATGATTCCCGATGCCGACATCGTCGCTTTCAGCACGTCAGTCTCAAACCACTGATCGAGAAAGTCGACGGCGCTCATCGTCATCAACTGCACCTGGTTGTACTTATCGTCGGCTGATAGTTTCTGAAAGCGCTTGCCGAGAAAATGTAGATCCTTCAGACCCCTGGGACTTAACGACGTCGGGTCAGGCGGCGTCATGTTCATGATCGGCTTCACAAAGTGGGCCATCTCGATCATGGCTTTGCCGTATTCGTCGTAGGCTTCGGCGTCGACTCTTGAATGACGCGCAATCTCGCGGCGGGTCTTGGCGTGATCGTTGACGCGCCATAAATGATCGCCGTTCGGCATTGGCGTGAAAGTGCCATCCAGCGGAAGTATTTCGAGACCATGACGCGGCAGATCAAGCTCGCGAATGATCTCCGGGCGCAGCAGCGAAACCACGTACGAGCAGACAGAGAATTTGAACCCGGGCAAGACCTCTTCGGTGACGGCAGCGCCGCCGAGCACATGTCTGCGCTCGAGCACTAAAACTTTTTTGCCCGCGCGCGCCAGGTACGCAGCATTGACCAGTCCGTTATGTCCGCCACCAATCACGATGACGTCGTATTTCTTGCTCATGAATTGTTCGGTATTGCAGGTTGCTGAAGCACGGCAAGCATACTTATTATCGCTCGCCCTGACAACGACTACCAAAACGCGCGCTTTCCTTCACTCGCTGACAAACAATCTTGGCGCTGGCAACTGACACAGCGTATCATTCGAATGATGCTGAATGCCGGGGCGCTAACGTTCAAGGAGTTTGCCATGCGCGAACCATTACCGCTGGCGACGATTCATGACGCCGTGCTGGAATTTTTGCGCGGGCGCGATGACGTAGTTGTCTTTGGCGCTACGGCAGTGAATGCTTACGTCGATGAGCCACGCATGACTCAAGACATCGATCTCATGTCAACCCGCGCGCCCGACCTGGCCGAAGAGTTGCGAGAACACCTGAGCACACGATTCACGATTGCCGTACGGGTTCGCGAGGTTGCCAAGGCAAAAGGCTACCGCCTCTTTCAGGTTCAGAAGAGTGGCAATCGGCATTTGGTTGATGTGCGCAGCGTTGGCGAACTACCAAAGGCTACTATTGTTCAGGGGATCTCAATTGCTTCACCGCCCGAGCTGATAGCGCAAAAGGTTTTTTCTTATCGTTCTCGCCGGGGACAGCCAAAGGGGTTTTCGGACATGCGCGACCTTGCAGTTTTGTTTCTGGCGTTTCCTGAATTAAAAAGCCAAGCTGGTCCAGTTCTCGATGCCTTACGCGCGCTCGACGCTAACGACGAGGTAATTGAGACGTGGCGCGAGATAGTAACTCAGGAAATCCGCGAACCTACGCCCGACAGTGAATTTGAATGAACTTTTTGCCCACATGATTTAGACTCCTGCCGCATGCCTGTCGGAACTGCATTTCACGAACGAACATTTTCACTTTGCGAGAGTCTGAACTATCGCGAGTGGTCGGGGTACTACGCGGTCAGTTCCTATGAACCACACCACGAACACGAGTACAACGCGATTCGCAATGCCACCGCGCTGATCGATATTTCTCCGCTCTTCAAATATCGGCTAACCGGTCCCGACGCTACGAAGCTCGTCGACCGGGTTATCACGCGCGACCTGCGCAAAGTTTCTGTGGGCCAGGTGATCTACACCCCCTGGTGCGACGAGAACGGAAAAGTAATCGACGATGGCACCGTGTCGCGTCTTGAAGAAAATACTTATCGCTGGACCGCTGCGGATCCCAGCCTGCGCTGGTTCCGACAAAACGCCAGCGGCATGAAGGTCGAGATTGAAGATATTTCGGAAAGTGTTTCCGCGCTGGCCTTGCAGGGTCCGACTTCCGGTCGGTTGCTTCAGAGTCTGGTGAGGGACGCAGACATTGCCAACTTGAAATATTTCCGCGTCACCAAAGCAACTTTGGCCGGGGTTCAGGTCGAGATTTCGCGCACCGGCTATACCGGCGATCTGGGCTATGAAATCTGGGTATCCAGCGACCAAGCGTTGAGAGTTTGGGATGAATTGATGATGGCGGGACGGGCATTCGATATTCATCCGACCGGAATGCTGGCGCTGGATGTTTCGCGCATAGAAGCAGGCCTGCTGCTAATCGAGGTCGATTTCAATAGCAGCAAGAAAGCGTTGATCGACGAGCAGAAATACTCGCCGTTTGAAATGGGCCTGGGCCGTCTGGTCCATCTCGACAAGAATCGCTTCGTCGGCCAGGCGGCATTGCTCGCAGAACAAAAGCGCGGGCACGCGCGGGAGATCGTTGGCCTGGAAATCGATTGGCCGGCGGTTGAAAGCCTTTACGAGAATGTCGGCCTGCCGCCGGCGGTATCTGCAATCGCTTCTCGATTAGCGGTGCCGGTGTTCAAAGATGGCGCGCAAGTCGGCAAAGCGACTTCCAGCACCTGGTCACCGACGTTAAAGAAGATGATTGCGCTGGCCACGATCAACCGGCAGTACACACGCGCCGGCACAAAACTTCAATTCGAGATTACGGTTGAGGCTGTGCGGCATCGCGTGTTGGCAACGGTCGTTAAGACACCGTTCTTTAATCCTAAGCGGAAAACCGCAACGCCACTGTCCTGACCGAGAGCATCCATTGAAAATCTCAAGATCGATCAGCTCGAGGTCAGAGATTATCCAACTCGCGCATCTCTTTTTCCGATGAAACCCTCCCTTCAAGAAATCATTGGTAGTTATGATTCAACGGCGTCGCTTGATCGCGCGTTTACCATCCCAGCATCCTGGTACACGAACGAAGAGCTTTATCAGCTCGAACTGAAAAGTGTGTTCGCGCATTCATGGCAATTCGCTTGCCGTCTTGATCAAGTTGAAACCGCCGGCCAATTCGTCACCACCGAGGTTGCCGGCGAGCCAATCGTGATCGTTCGGGATAACGACAACATCTTGCGCGGCTTCTTCAACGTTTGCCGGCATCATGCGGCGGCGGTAATGACTGAACCTGAAGGAACCGCGGCACAGCTTCGTTGTCCTTATCACGGGTGGACTTACTCGCTTGCCGGTGAACTAAAAGGCACGCCGGATTTTGCAGGCGTATGCGATTTTGACAAAGCACAGAACGGTTTGCTGCCGGTTCCGACTGCAATTTGGGAGCAGTGGGTTTTTGTAAGATCCGCAGGCGGGGATGGAGCGGCCGACTCGCTTAATGAGTTTCTCGGCTCCGATCTGATCGCACAAATTCAACCGTTGAACCTGAAGAATCTTTCTTGGTTCAAGCGCCGCCATTACCACTTTGATTGCAACTGGAAGGTCTTTGTCGACAATTATCTCGATGGCGGTTATCACGTGCCGCATTTGCACAAGGGTCTGGACAGCGTGCTCGACTATAGCAATTACAAAATTGAAAACGGCGCGCGCTATTGTTTGCAGTCGAGCCCGATAGTCAGCGAGGGCGCTGAACCAGAGACAGGCGCCGTGCGCCAGGGCCAATGCGCGCTTTATTACTGGCTCTATCCAAACTTCATGATCAACTGGTATTCAGGCGCGATGGATACAAACCTCGTGCTCCCGCGCGGCGTGGATAAGACTGAAGTGATTTTCGATTTCTATTTTGCGGACGTGTCGGAGCCGGCGCGCGAGTACAACCTCCGGAGCATTGCCGTCGGCCAACGCATCCAGGATGAGGATACTGAGATTTGTAAATCAGTTCAGCGCGGCCTAAATTCGCGCGCGTACGGCGCGGGCCGGCTTTCGGTGCGCCGCGAAGCGGGTGAGCACCTGTTTCATCGGCTGCTCGCCGCTGACTTGACGGCCTGAACACCTATTCCTGCCTCGACCTACCTAAGCAAATATTCGCGCATAAACATCACGGTCGCGTAGAACTGAAAATCCTGCGCGGGGCCTCAACAAAAAGCACACCAGTCAGACAGGTGACTAGTAACACGCTGATTGATTTTTTCATGAGCGGGACTCCTGAGAAATTTGTGGGACGGCTAATGGCTCGATACTATAACTCAACAACGTTTGGTAATGATAAAGTGAAAACGAATCTGGTACGCGCCACTTTGCAAAAAAAAGGTATTCATCAGCCCGCTAAGCGGACGAGTGATTGTAGCCCAGCAGTTCACTGCTGGGATCAGCGCCATAGTAGATTTGTAGCCCGTGAAGCGGGCGGCTGAAAATGATCACATGCGAGTGCTCGAGGTTTTTCAGCCGTCCGCTTCACGGACTTTGTCTCAGACTCCTGCCCATCCCAGCGATCAATCGCTGGGCTATTTTCAACCGTCCGCTAAGGCGGACTCAGGAACATCACTTTTGAGCAAAGCCGGGTCTCTTTGACTACGCAAATGACGAAACCAGCATCTTCTAACGCCGTACGCGGACACTTGTTTCGTGTGCTTGGTGTCGGCTTCGGCCTCGCCGTAATTATCGGCAACACGATCGGCTCAGGAATCTTTCGCACGCCGGGACAGATTGCGTCGCAGCTGCCAAACGTGTGGTTGTTCCTGTCTGTCTGGGTCATCGGCGGAATGTATGCGCTGTTGGGTGCGGTTCAGATTGCAGAACTGGGGACGATGCTGCCACGTTCAGGCGGGCAATACGTTTTCGCTCGTCACGCGTTAGGTGAATACGCCGGTTTCATTTCCGGCTGGAGCGATTGGATTTCGACTTGCGGCAGCGCTGCGGCCGTAGCGATTGTGATTGCCGAGTTTTCCCGAGTTCTATTTCCCGTTTTCCCTGGCCGGGAAATTTCCCTCGGCGTCATGATTACAGTCCTGTTTGGCGCGCTGCAATGGCGTGGGATTGCCTGGGGCAGCAGTTCACAAAACATCACCAGCTTTCTTAAAGCGCTGGCCTTTGTTGCCTTGATCGTTGCCTGCTTCATCTTTGGTAAGGGAACGGCAGACTCAACTGCAATCATCCCCGTGTCCGCCGGCTTTGCGCTCATCGGCGCATTTGTTATCTCGCTCCAGGCAGTCATCTTCACTTATGACGGCTGGACAGGCGTCGTTTATTTCTCGGAAGAAGTTGAACAACCGGGGAAAAATATTCCGCGTTCGATGTTTGTTGGGATTCTTTCAATCATAGCCATCTATCTGTTGGTCAACATCGCATTGCTTTATGTACTGCCGGTTGGAAAGATTGCGGGCCAGGATTTTGCGGTTGGATTAGCGGCAAATGAGATCTTCGGCAAGCACGGTGATGCGATTTTTCGCTCGCTAACGATCCTGTCGATGCTGAGCGCGCTTAATGCTTACCACCTGATGGCCTCGCGCGTTCTGTTTGCCATGAGTCGCGATGGTTTGTTTACCGCCCGGGGCGCGGCAGTCAACAAGGGAGGCACGCCGGCGTTTGCGTTGCTGGTGAGCGTAATCGTCGCGGTGCTGTTCATAGTCTTCGGCCGAAAATTCGAAACCGTACTGGCGGTGTTGGCTTTCTTCTTCGTTGCCAACTACACGCTGTCGTTCATTTCGGTTTTTGTATTGCGATACCGCGAGCCCGGCAAAGAGCGTCCCTATCGAGCGTGGGGTTATCCCTGGACCACGGCCGTGGCCCTAATCGGTTCAATTCTTTTTTTGCTCGGCGCCATCATCAGCGACACTCGCATAAGCAGCTACGCGCTGTTGTTGCTGGCCGTCAGTTACCCAGTCTTCAAAGTGATGAAAATCAGTTCACGTGGGTAGCGTCTTACTCTAAAATCCTGTCGCAGGGATTCGCTATGAATGCGAATCGCGAGCGGCGTAGATATTGACATCGGGCATAATTTCACTTAAGAGCTTGGATGCTCGTAAAACCGAAACTAAGGAAAACCACTCATGAGACGAATTCTGCTGTTAACTCTTTTTATGCTAATCACCGTCAACGTGACTTCCGTTTTCGGTCAACAGGACGATCCGGCTGCGCGTGAACGAACGCGGCAACGGTTGGCTACTTTACTGCAAACCTTTGGGCCAACGGTCAAGATCAGCTTTAATCAAAGTCAAAAGCAGCCGTTCAACTATGTAGGCAGTTTGCGCACCGGCCTGGTCAATGCTGACTTTTTTGAAATCGTTATCAGCGTGACCGCCAAAGACACGCTGGGGTTTCGCATTTACCCGCACTACAAAAATGGCTATATCAACGTTGATAACGTGAAGAACAGCGCCGGCATGATGCGCCTGTTGCTGCGACTTAGCGATCGCGCCTTTCTTTACTGGGGCGCGGATGAAGCAGGCGATATCTTTACGGGTTACACATTTACTTTGGAATCAGGTTTTCCTGAAGAGGCAATTAAAATTGTCCTGCGCAGCATCGTAAACAGCGATAAGTTCATCGGTGAGTTGCGACCGAATATCGACGGCACCGCCGCTGTGACCGGTGGAACCCCTAACTAACAAGAGTACAAGCGGGCACAGCCCTCAGGGATCAAAAAAGAGGACAGGCACCAATGCCTGTCCTACTTTTTTTGTCCTATTCATTCCGTTAGCGCTAAGAAGTTCGGAGTCCAACCTTTAGGTTGCCGGGTTGCGAAAGAGCAAACTAAAGCTTGGACTCTGAACTGCTTGAAGGGCGGGGCCGCCTACTTCTGCGGGTTCTTCGCTTCCCACTCCTCGCGAGTTAACAGCTTGATTGTTTCCAACTTTTTGCGTGTCAGCTCGGTGTTGATTCCGGCTAATTCCTTCGCCAGCCAGGCGTCGAAATCTCTTTCCACATCGCCGAGCTCATGGGCCAGTACGTCCGTTCGCGCGACTTGCGTCGCCGAAGGCCGCCCTTCATAACCATTAACATTGCCGTAAAGATCGGCGAGATTCTCACGCAGGCGCTCTTCGCCGGTGATGGCGCCACCTTCTTTCGTCGCCACGATCTTGCGGCGCAGGTCAGCGACGGCCGCGGACGCTGCTCTTAGTCGAACAGCCAAAGGATCGGTAGCCGGCAGCTTTGCCGCACGTTCCTCCAGCGCCAGACGCACATTATTAATGCGCTCGACCGAGTAGGTCATGCTGCCCAGCAGCGTGTAAAGCTTCATTGCTAAATCAAACTGAGCGCGTCGGTCTTCCGCCGAATGTTTCGAACGTGGATCGGGAACGACCTGCAACTCCGTCGTGTAGGCCTGTTTGTCTTTCGTCATCCTCACCGTGTACGTGCCCGGCAACAGACGCGGGCCAATCGAGGCGCCAAAGGCCGCACTCGCAGCGCGGGGAACTTGCGGCGCTTTTAATCTCATGGGCCAGGTTGAACGATTTAGCCCGCGACGCTTGCTGCTGGGAATTGTGCCGACAACCTTGCCGCCTGAATCGAGCACTTCGATTTTCAGGTCGCCAAAAATGTGGCGCTTCTTTTGGTAGTAAACAAAAACCGCTTCGTCAGTTGGATTCGGTCCAACAAAAGCAGCATCGCCGTTGGCCCAACCACCGCCGGCCTGGATGGCCTGCACGCTGGGCTTTGCTTGTAAGAAGAGGGCTTCTTTCGCAAGCGTGTCTGCAGTCAACGAGCGCAGCGGCGTAATGTCATCCACGATCCAAATTCCACGACCGTGCGTCGCAATGACCAATGCGTTATCGCGCGGATGGATTGCCAGGTCCCGCACCGCGACGTTAGGCATTTCATCGCCCTTGTACTGCGCCCACTGCTTGCCGCCGTCGAGCGAAACCCACAGACCCATTTCAGTGCCAACGAATAACAGATCCTTGTTGACCAAATCTTCCTTTACGACATGCGCGTAACCGTGAACCGGAGCTGTTTCATTCACTACCGGCGTCCAGGTCTTGCCAAAATCAGCGGTGCGGTAGACGTACGGCCGCATGTCACCGAAGGTGTGCGCATCGAATGTGACATAGGCAGTTCCCGGATCGAAATGGCTGGGTTCAACTGATGAGACCCAGGCATTTTTCGGTATGCCCGGGACATTTCCAATCACGTTCGTCCAGGTCTTGCCACTGTCGCGTGTGACCTGCACGTTGCCATCGTCCGTGCCCACCCAAATCAAGTTGGGATCTTTAGGCGACTCTGCAATGGCATAGATCGTGGTGTGCATTTCCGCCGCTGAGTTGTCGACAGTTATGCCACCCGACTGTTCCTGTTTCTGTTTTTCCGGATCGTTCGTCGTCAGATCCGGC
>JBDTTW010000130.1:0-4643 GCA_039930405.1 bacterium | reverse complement strand
AGCGCAGCCCCGATGAAAGCTCCCTTGCTACGTGAGTATGAAAGAATACCTGCATCGAGTGTGGCGTTAGTCGAAGCAGCGGCTTCACGACCGACTGGACCAGCCGCAATGCCTACTTCACCACCCAGCTCAAACTTGTCTTCGAGCAAACCTTTCAGACCTTCCTGATTCATGATCAGCAGCACGTAGTCGGTCTTCGACGCTCCAATCTGAGCGCCAAAGCTGCCGCCACTGATATTAAAGAAAGCCGGCGCCGACCAGCCCCTCGCCGTGCGCCTGCTGATCAGGCCCTGACCGCCCTTGGCGCCAAAGATAAACGCCGCTTTCACCACATCGGGGAAAACCGCGATTGCCTCAGCTTTATCGAGCAATTCCTTGGGAATTGCGCGCTCGCGCACGTTCATAATCTCAGTAAAAACCTCGGCCGCTTCCTGCGCATGGCGGGTCGCATCCTGTAATCTCGACTGCTTTTTCGCCGTCGCCACATTGGCAGAAATTGCCACCAATAAGCAGATGCCAAACGTGCAAACCAACCGGTCTCGTAACGAATATTTCATGCTTCAAATCTCCTCGTAAGATGTATCAAGAAGTAGACAACGCACCGGCACTGTCTGACATTCCCTTTAATTAGTTGAGCGGGGTGCATTTGATAGTACACCCTTGGCACCTGAAATCGTTAGGGTACAACTACAGACTATTCAAATCCGAGCGTTACGCAATCGCAGCGCATTCGCAATCACCGAGACCGAACTAAAGCTCATCGCCGCCGCGGCAAGCATCGGACTCAGCAACACGCCAAAAAAGGGATACAGCACGCCGGCGGCAACCGGCACGCCCAGCGCGTTGTAAACAAATGCGAAGAACAGATTCTGTTTGATGTTCTTCATGGTGGCGCGGCTGAGCCGGATGGCGCGCACAATGCCGCGCAAGTCACCTTTTACTAAAGTGACCGCAGCACTCTCCATCGCCACGTCGGTGCCTGTGCCCATCGCAATCCCGACGTCAGCCTGGGCCAATGCCGGTGCATCGTTAATGCCGTCGCCGGCCATCGCCACCTTGCGCCCCTCAGCCTGCAAACGTTTCACGACTTCGGCCTTCTGGTTTGGCAAGACTTCAGCGACCACGTCGTCAATGGATAGTTTCGCGGCGACGGTTCGCGCAGTCGTCTCACTATCGCCGGTGAGCATCACGATACGAATGTGTTCCGCGTGAAGTTGCTTAATTGCATCGCTACTAGTCGCTTTGATCGGATCGGCAATACCGATCAGGCCTGCTGCTTTTCCGTCAACGCCAACGAACAACACCGTCTGACCGTCGGCGCGCAACGCTTCGGCGCGTTCCGTCAAATCATGAACGTCAATTCCTAGTTGCGCCGCCAGCGCGCTGTTACCGAGACTTACTTGCCGTCCCTCAACCTCCCCTTTTATTCCCTTGCCAGTCAACGATGCAAAATCTTTTGTATCGGCCGGCCCAATTCCGCGCGCCGCTGCTTCAGCAATGATGGCGGCGGCCAGGGGATGTTCGCTGCTGCGTTCGACGCTCGCTGCCAGGCGCAGCAAAGTTGGCTCAGCGAAACCGGAAAGCGCGATCAGCGAAACTACTTTCGGTTTGCCCTCAGTAAGCGTGCCGGTCTTGTCGACGACCAGGGTATCGATTTGTCGCAACACCTCGATTGCCTCAGCGTTTTTGAATAAAACGCCGGTTTCCGCACCTTTTCCGCTGGCCACCATGATCGACATCGGCGTCGCCAGGCCAAGCGCGCAGGGACAGGCGATGATCAGCACCGCAACCGCGTTGACCAGACCATGGGCCATGCGCGGCTCTGGTCCCCACAAGCTCCAGACCACAAAAGTCAAAACGGAAATCGCAAAGACTGTGGGAACAAAGTAAGCCGAGACGAGGTCGGCGAGTTTTTGAATGGGCGCACGGCTGCGTTGCGCGTCCGCAACCATCTGCACAATTTGCGCCAGCAGGGTTTCGGCTCCGACACGCTCGGCTTGCATCACAAATGAACCGGTACCATTGACCGTGGCGCCAATTACCCGGTCGCCCGGTAGCTTCGCTACCGGAATAGGTTCACCGCTGATCATTGATTCATCAATCGCACTGCCGCCTTCGATGATTACTCCGTCGACGGGAATTTTTTCCCCTGGCCGCACGCGCAATTTGTCGCCGGCGCTTACTTGTTCAAGGGCGACGTCTTCATCCGAACCATCTGCGCGAACACGTCGCGCCGTCTTCGCCGCCAAACCGAGCAAAGCCTTAATCGCTGTCCCGGTGCGACTGCGCGCGCGCAACTCCAGCACCTGGCCCAACAACACCAGCGTCGTAATCACGGCAGCGGCTTCAAAGTAAACCGGCACGTTGCCCATTGAATCGCGAAACGACTGCGGAAAAATTTCGGGAAAGAGTTTCGCACTCACGCTGAAGAGATAAGCGACACCCACGCCCACAGCAATCAGCGTGAACATGTTGAGCGAGCGGTTGACCAGCGACTGCCAGGCACGGACAAAGAAAGGCCAGGCGCCCCAAAGCACCACCGGCGTCGCGAGCGCCATTTCGATCCAACCTCGAATCGCCATGGGCATTAACCTGTCGAGCAGCGCGCCGGAAATCAATTCGCTCATGCCGATCAGCAGCAGTGGAACTGACAACGCGACACACACCCAGAATCTTCGCGACATCTGCCTCAGTTCAGAATTGTCTTCGGCCTCTAGTGAAACTGTGCGCGGCTCGAGCGCCATGCCGCAGATCGGACAACTACCCGGCGCGTCGCGAACGATCTGGGGATGCATCGGACAGGTGTATTCGATCTTTTGCTTTGGAACCGTGACGGTCGCCGGCTCCAGGGCCATGCCGCATTTTGGGCAAGGCCCGGGTTTTGACGCTTGCACCTCGGGATGCATCGGGCAGGTGAAGTTCCCCGAGTGTTGCGAAGGTTTTTCGCGCTGAATGCCAATGGGTTGAATCGTTACCGGCGACGCCGGCTTATTAAGAAAGGACTCGGGTTCGTTCTGAAATTTTGTGAGGCAATGCTTGCTGCAAAAGTAATATGTTCGGCCGTTGTATTCGAAAGAGCCCGCCGCAGTCTGCGGAGACACAGTCATGCCGCAGACCGGATCGATTGCGGTATCGCTGCGCCCATCGGCGTGTTTATAATCGCTAGCCATTCAGTTGATTGTAATGCCGACGAATCGTAATCTGAAATGCGGGGAATGTTTCCCAGGGCATTAAGCTATGGTTGATGCGACCACACTCTTTGACTTTCTTGTTATACCGAACTTTCTTGACCAGCAGAAGTCGCAGGCAATTGTAGCCGAGTTGCGCGCCGCCCCGGGGGCCCAGGCAACGGTTTACGGTAAAAGCGTTTCGGGTTCCGTCGATGAAAGAGTCCGCCAGGCAATGTGTCAAACTGTTGCCGCGGAAACCGTCAAATATGTGCAACAACGTTTATGGGAATGCCGGCCCGAAGTAGAAAACTACTTTAGTATCGGACTTAGCGCATGCGAGGAGGCGCAGTTTCTCCGATACCGAGTCGGAGACTTCTTTGTTGCGCACCAGGATGGCAATACCGGAATGATGCGCATGGATTCGGAGGCCCGGCGCGTGTCGGTGGTTATCTTTCTGAATGAGCGGTCAGAAGCGTCAAAGGAAGATTCGTATAGCGGGGGCTCGCTCGTCTTCCACGACTGGCGCCAGGGGCGTGGCAGTGGCGAGCTACCGCAGGCTTACGTTCCCGGAACTTTTGTTGCTTTCCGTTCAGAAACTACACACGAAGTGACACCAGTGACAGGTGGCGAGCGTTGTACCATCGTCGGTTGGTACAGGTGAAAGCGAGTCCGACATTAATCAAGTGCACTAGCAGTCGTTCAAAATGCCAGAAATCAACTAAGGAGATCTAATCATGGTTACTGTAGCGTTGTTTGTACGTTTGGAAGCAAAACCCGGAAAAGAAGCTGAAGTTGAAAGCTTTCTGAACAGCGGACTGGCGTTGGTCGAGGCAGAGCCGGAAACAACGGCCTGGTTCGCACTCCGCCTGGGGCCGTCAACGTTTGGAATCTTTGACGCGTTCACCGATGACTCTGGCCGGCAAGCACACCTTTCCGGAAAAGTGGCGGCGGCTTTGATGGCTAACGCTTCTGCGCTTCTGGCCCAGGCGCCGGTGATCGAAAAGATTGATGTGCTCGCAGCAAAACTTCCCTGAGCATTCCTGCCGCTGTGCGCAAGCGAACAATTGAGGACCAGCAACGCAAGTGCTCTTCCCCCACTTGTCCTTACATTTCAACCTGTCCATAATCCTTGTCCCTCCAATTTTACGTCAAGGATTTTTGCTCGCTGTCGGTTCAGTTGAACACCATGAAGGAGCTGGAAGACCTACTTGAGAAAAACAGAGTCTGGGCCGAGGGGATCAAGGCTCAGGACTCGGAATTTTTTCATGCGCTCGCCAAGCAACAGAATCCGCGCTACCTCTGGATCGGTTGTTCGGACAGTCGCGTGCCTGCCACTCAACTCGTTGGCCTGCAGCCCGGCGAGATGTTCGTCCATCGCAACGTGGCCAATCTGGTGGTCCATACCGACTTCAATTGCCTTTCCGTAATGCAATTCGCCGTCGATGTGTTGGGAGTCAGACACATTATTGTCTG
>JBDTTW010000129.1:0-4611 GCA_039930405.1 bacterium | reverse complement strand
CGGATGACGGAACCGTTATAGCCTACGACTACAAGCTTTCAGTTGGTGCTGACGCCGAGGACATGATGTCGGGGCGTAGTTTGCAGTTGCCGATTTACCTGGAAGCGCTGGAGCGTTTGCTGCTCCCGGGCCAGGCGATTGCGGGTGGTGGTTATTACATTCTCAAAGCGAAGCCGGGCCGGCGCAGCAGCGGTATTTATCGCAAAGACTACTCTGACTATCTTGGTTTGAATGCGCGAAACTCCATTCTCACCGACGCTGACTGGAATCACGTGCGCGCTGAAGTAGTCAAAAGGATCTGGGAATTTCTCGACGGCATGCGTGCCGGCGATTTTCGCGTGCGACCGTCACAGGGAATTAAGACCTGCCGGTTCTGCGACTATGCGTCCGTTTGCCGTTACGAAAAATATCGCATCGAGTGGAAGCGAAACTCGGAACCGTCCGCTCGGATTACATAGCTCGTCGCCAACAAACCGTGAGTAAAGATCGCAAACTAGAACCAGCTCAGGCGGAAGCGGCCTACACGCTTGATCGGCACGTCTCAGTGACGGCCGGACCAGGCGCCGGCAAAACGACTGTTCTGGTTGCGCGCTACCTTCACATCCTGCGCGAGAAGCAGCCGGCATCCATAGATCAGATCGTCGCTATCACTTTCACCAATCGGGCCGCGAATGAAATGCGCGAGCGCCTGCGCAAGTCGCTGGACGAACTATTACGGCAGACGAGTGGCGCGGAACGCGATCGCTGGATGCGTTACAAGCGAACCCTCGACGGCGCTGTGATCACCACGATTCATGGCTTCTGCATGCGACTGCTGCGCGAGTTCCCGGTTGAAGCCGGATTGGATCCGCAGTTCATGCTGCTTGACGAACATCGTTCGGCAACGTTGCTGGCTTCGGCTTGTGAAGAGGCGCTGACAGAAGCAATCGGCCGGCGAGACGAATCGGTTTCCCGGCTAACTGCCGGAATAGGCCGGCCGCTTTTGGCTACAGCGCTATTTGAAATCTACTTGCGAGTACGCGGGCAGGGTCTGGAGTTCGAACAGATTTTGCAGCAGACGGCCGGATACCATGCGGCGAAGCTTGAGTACGATTCGTTGTGTGACGAAGTTGAGGACGCCATGTCGGATCTGATTTCGACGCGCGGGCTTACGCCGGGCGCTAACGAAAAGCGAGCTGAAGCAGAGCGTCAATGGCCGCGAGTGAAAGAGCTTTTGCGAAATAGCGACGTATCTTTGGCGGAATATTGCGGTGCCATCAGTGAGTTTCGGGAGACGGCCCGGCCCAAAGCCCTCGGCAGAGTCGGCAGTCTGGTAAAGCGGCTCGACGATCTTTTATGGGGTGAAACAAAAGAGAAATGTTTCGGGCGCCTGCCGCAACTGCGTTTTGATCTGGTGGCGAAGGATTACGCGCTTGCGCTGGTGGAATTATTAAAGAGCATCGACCGTCGCTTTACGGGAAAGAAACAGGAACTTTCAGCGCTCGATTTCGACGACCTGCAGCTGCGAACGCTCGAACTTTTGCAACGACCCGAAGTGTTGCAGCGCGCTTCGCAGCGTTACAAGTTTTTCCTCGTCGACGAATTCCAGGACACCAACGGCCTGCAGCGAGAGTTGTTGCAGGCGCTCGTCTTAAACACCGGCGCCCGCGCGAATCTGTTCATCGTGGGCGACCGGAAGCAATCGATCTATGGCTTTCGCGGTGCGGATGTCGACGTGTTTGGCCGGACTAGCGAAGCTTTGCAGGCTGCGGGCGGTCTGCTGGTTCCATTGCCACTCAACTTTCGCAGTCAACCTCAGCTAATCAATTTCTTTAATCACTTTTTTGCGCGCTTCTTCTCAGCGAATGCGGCAGTGACTAAGGGCGATCTTAGCGAACTCGGATTTGTAGCACATGAACTTAGCGAGGCAAGGCGAGACCCGCGCGATCAGCCGCCACTCGTCGAGCTGCTGGTTGATGTGCCCTCAAGCGATGACGATCCGAAGTGGAAGATGACCCTGCGCGAACGCGACGCGAAGCAACTCGTAAACCGGATTATCGAGCTGACCGGCCCGGCCCCTGAGCCCACCACCAGCGAGAAGATCGAGTATCGCGACATCGCCCTGCTGTTTCGCGCGATGACTGATGTTCCAACTTATGAAGCTGAATTTCGGCGCGCGGGCATTCCGTTTCAGACCGTGTTGGGGAAAGGTTTTTACGAACGCGAAGAGATTGGCGACCTGATCCAACTTTGTCGCTTTCTTGATAACCGCACTGATGAGTTGGCGCTCGCTGCAGTTTTGCGTTCGCCCTTGTGCGGTGTTTCCGACAACACACTGCTCGCCCTGCGCCTCGCGCCACGGATTGGTGAGACGGTCGCAGGCCAAACGCCGCAGCCGCGCCGGCATCCTCGACCACTTTTCCAGGCGTTGGCCCGGCAGCAGGAGATCGAGTTCATCAGTGACGACGAACGTGCTGCGTTGACCGAAACACATGCTTTTCTTAAATCATTAATCGAGCGACGCAATCGTTATCCGGTTTCCGATTTGTTGCGGTTTGCCGTTCAGAAGTCGGCTTACAACACCGTGGCCGCGGCAAACTACGATGGCGCGCAACGACTGGCAAACATTGAGAAGCTGTTCAATTTAGCGGAAAGGTTTGAGCGCTCAGGGGCTCATCTGATCAGGGACTTCGTCAAATACGTTCACGACTTTGAGGCCATCGGCAGTCGCGAAAGCGAAGGACAACTGGATGATTCAGCGAACGCTGTGAAGATCATGACGATTCACCAGGCAAAAGGTCTGGAGTTTCCCGTCGTCATCATTCCCGATCTGAATCGTTTGAAACCTTCCTGGGAAGGTTACTTTCTGCTGGATCGACATCGCGGGCTCACTTTGAAAGTCCCAAATGGCCGGGGCCAGATGGTTTCTGGCCGGACGTTTACAACTTTGAATCAGCGGTCACAATGGCGCGACAATTTTGAAAGCATGCGACTGCTGTACGTCGCTGCCACGCGCGCGCAAGACAGGTTAATTCTTTCCGGTGCCGCAAAAGACACGACGCGTTTGCTGAAAGGCGACGAGAGCTGGCTGCAACTCATCTGGCAAGCACTCGAGCTTGGCCCACTTTATCAAAGCACGACGATTGAACTGAACGAGGACACTATGCTGCGGGTGATTCTGAATCTCTCGGACGCGGAAGCTGTTGTGTCACCGGCCAGCGATGTCACCTCATTAGGCGTTTCGCTTGACCTTGAGCGGTCGTTAACAGAAAACTTTCCGCTCCTGCAACCAACCGTTTCGAAACCGGAAACGAGCGTGCACCGGTTCAGCGTTACGCAACTCATCAACTACCAACGCTGCCCCCGGCAATACTATTTCGATCGCGTGCTTCATTTGCCGACGCCGGATCAGATGGCCGTTTGGAATGATGCTGAGGCGCCTGAGCCGCCGGCAAACCTGACGGCAACGTTGAAAGGCGCGGTGATACATCGCTTCTGTGAAATGTATCGCCGGAGTGACGATGCCGAGGAGCTGCTGCGGCGAAGCTTCGCTGAAGTAGTGCGAATTCGTCAGGCCGAACTCGCCGACCGCCTGGTCGAGATTAACGCCGAGGCTGCCATCGCCGATTTATTTCCGCTCGCGCAAAACTATTTGGCGAGCGGTGTATTCGAGCGCGTCGAAAAGGCGCGCGAGTTGGCGGGCAGCAATTCCCGGCAGCCAAACGGCGAGGCTGGACTTTGGAGCGAGGTGCCGTTTCGCTTGAGACGACCGTTGGGAATTTTGACTGGCGCAATTGATAAGTTGCTGGTGCTGCCCGTCGCCGCTGGCAAAGGTTTTGATATTGAGATAATCGACTTCAAGACTAACCGCATGCGGCGGGATGTAGCGGCAAGCTCTTCCCTGGGACCGCCGGCGTCTCGCCCGCAAAGCGTTGGGGCGGATTCAACGTTGAATGTCGGGACAGAAATGCGGGCGGGACACCCGCAGTCACAGCATCAAGTTGATCAGTTTGCTTTTGACTTCGAGGCGCCGCCGGTTAAGGCCGAGCTGGTCATAGCTCCGGTTTCTGTCGCGGATCAAGTGAATCAGGTGGCGTCAGACTATCGTCTGCAAATGCAGGCCTATGCACTCGCGGTCCGGGAGTTGGCCGCCGGCTTGAATTCCGGCGGAACTATGCGAGCGACGCTGCACTTTCTCGACCCGAATGTGGAATTCCAATTTCCGACGGAAGTGCTGGCGCCGGACGCGTGCATGCAGGCCATCGATGATACGATGATGCAGATTGTTTCTTCCGCTGAGCCTGAGGATTTTCCGGTACGACCGGCGAACCATTGCCGTAGGTGCAACTTCCTCGGAATCTGTGCTGCGGGCCGTGAGTGGATTCGTTCTGTGAAAACTCAATTACCTGCCGCACAGTCTCGCTCGCTGGCCGTTAAGAAATAACGTTGCGCAAGGTTTGGAATGAATTTGAGGAAACGGTAATTCAGCCGCGGATTCACGCGGATAAACGCAGAGCGAATTCAAGTTTGAAGTGTAACCAATGCAGAACCGCGAGCGGTAGCGACCGGATGCTAACATTCAATCTTTTAGGCCGGTCAAATGCTCAAGCTTCGTCCTCGACGGAAGCATCC
>JBDTTW010000128.1:0-8718 GCA_039930405.1 bacterium | reverse complement strand
TACGCAGCCGGCGGCCGATTACTTTCTCCAGGCCGACAAAAGCGCCGCCGCAGATGAAAAGAATGTTCGCCGTATCGATCGGGAAGAACTCCTGATGCGGATGTTTGCGGCCACCCTGTGGTGGCACATTTGCAACCGTGCCTTCGAGGATTTTCAAGAGCGCCTGCTGCACGCCTTCGCCCGACACATCGCGCGTGATCGACGGGTTTTCGTCCTTGCGGCAAATCTTGTCGACTTCGTCAATATAGATAATGCCTTGCTGGGCGCGCTCTACGTCGCCGTTCGCGGATTGCAGCAGCTTCAGGATGATGTTTTCAACGTCTTCACCAACGTAGCCGGCCTCGGTCAAGGTGGTGGCGTCAACAATGGTGAAGGGAACGCTCAGCATGCGCGCCAGCGTTTGTGCCAGCAGCGTCTTGCCGGTCCCGGTTGGGCCAATCAACAGGATGTTTGCCTTTTGGATTTCAACTTCAGTGCGGCGGCGGCCCATCTCGATGCGTTTGTAATGCTGGTAGACCGCGACAGCCAGACGCTTCTTGGTTTCATCCTGGCCGATGACGTACTCGTCGAGGAAGCTTTTGATTTCGCCGGGCTTGGGAAGCGGCGGACGAGCTGCTACCGACTCTGCCTGCTGATCGTCGGTGATGATTTCGTTGCAGATGTCAATGCACTCATTGCAGATGTAGACGGTTGGGCCGGCAATGAGTTTCTTGACTTCGTTCTGCGATTTACCGCAGAAGGAACAGCGCAAGGTGTCGTCGGTTCGTCTAACCATATTTCTGGGGGATCTCCTTCGAGTGTCGATCGAACCTGTTACTTAGGAACTGTCAGGGAGTTGTTGGGAGTTTCGGGAGTTGCAATCATTGAACGATATCGCTCAACGCATTCGTTACAGATAAAAGCGCTCTTTCCAATCATGCCTTTGGGAACTCCGCTCGCTTGCGGCGGCGTGCCGGCGACGATGTTAGCCACTTCACCATTGGATCTACCGCAGAATGAGCAACGAACACCGCGCGCTTTCATTTTGGAAATCATAGGGTTCCTGGGGTGTGTCCACTGCTACTCCCGGTGGGCAATCACCTCGTCTATTAAACCATAATCCTTGGCTTGGGCGGCAGACATAATTTTGTCGCGCTCCACGTCGCGCTCGACGGTTTCGTAGGTTTGGCCGGTATGTTTGGCAATAATTTGCGAAGTCAGTTCGCGCATGCGCAGAATTTCTTCCGCCTGAATGCGAATATCAGTCGCCTGACCCTGGGAACCGCCGCTCGGCTGGTGGATGAGAATACGGGAGTTAGGCAGCGCAAACCGCTTACCTTTTGCGCCTGCAGCCAGCAACAAAGCACCCATCGAAGCGCACTGGCCGACGCAGATCGTGGTGACGTCCGGCCGGATAAATTGCATCGTGTCGTAGACGGCCATACCGGCGGTGATCGAACCACCCGGCGAATTAATATAGATGTTGATGTCCTTCTCGGGATCTTCGGCTTCGAGGAAGAGAAGCTGCGCCACGATCAGGTTTGCGATTTGATCGTCGATCGGAGTGCCGAGAAAAATGATGTTGTCTTTCAACAGCCGCGAGAAAATATCAAAGGCGCGTTCGCCGCGAGACGTTTGCTCGACGACCATGGGAACTAGAGCCATAACTTTGGGTACCCTCTCTTAACTAAGAAAAAAGGATGAAGGCGGAAGGATGAAGGATGAAAAAGTTTCGAGTGACCTCAAACTTCATTCATCCTTCAGCCTTCATACTTCATCCTTTTCGTCGCTCCACTCTGCTTCGGCGACCTTCGCGTTTTCGACCAGAAGATCAAGCGCTTTGCGGTTGCGCAATCTGTGCGCGATGCTACGTTCGCCTCCATCCTTTGTCAAGACACCCCGCACTTGTTCAACCGGTTGTTGCGAGCTCAACGCAATCGCCTCGATCTCGGCATCAATGTCATCATTTGAGACTTCGATCTTTTCTTCGTCAGCGATGCGCTCGAGCAGCAGAGTGCTGCGCACGTCAGCTTCAGCCTGGCCCTTCAATTCTTCCCGAGCCGCCTCCCAATTGAGTTGCTGGTTGCGCGGGTCCACTCCTCGTCCAATCATGTCGCGAACGACAGATTCAAGACGACGGCTGGTTTGCTGCTCGATTAAACTCTGCGGGACCTCAAACTCATTTTGCTCCAGAAGTTTGGCCATCAAATCCGCGCGCAAACGATGATCAGACTCCTGGGTCGCGCGCTTTACCAGATCCTCGCGAATTTTTGTGCGCAGCGTGGCAACCGAGTCGAATTCTTCGCCCAGGCTCTTGGCCCACTCGTCGTCAATCTCTGGAAGTTCCTTGACGCGGACGGCCGCCACCTTCGCCGTGTATTCAACTCGCTTACCGGCCAGGCCCTCTGATTTGAAATCTTCGGGATAACTAACCGTGAAGACTTTTTCGTCTTCTGCTTTTGCTCCGGTCAGGTTTTCAGTGAATTCCGGTTGCACGCCACGACCGCCGAGCTCCACTTCAACGTCGTCAGCCTTTAGATCTTCCTGATCCGGATTGTCCAAAAACTTGCCCACCAGATTTACGGTGACAGTGTCACCGATCGCCGAAGCGCGATCTTCAACCGGTTGCATGGCCGCTGACGTCTCGCGAAAGGCGTCGAACAGTTCGTCGACGTCTGCGTCCGTAATGGGACGAACTCGGCGTGCCACTTCCAGGCCCTTGTAGTCTTGCACTTCAACTTTCGGCAAAACTTCGACGTTGACCTTTACCGAGATCGGTTCTTCACCAAACTTCTCGAGTCCGGCAGCATTCTCGAGTTCGACGTCCGGTTCTTTAACGGCGTTCAGCTCGTGCTTGTCTATCGCCTGATTTACCGCATCCGGGATCAGGTGCTGTAAGACTTCGGCACGAATCTCACTCTTGAAGCGATTGCGTACAACGGCACGAGGCGCATGCCCGGGACGAAAGCCCGGCACGCTCGCCTGTTTCGCATAACGATCGCTGACCTCGTCATAGCTCTGCTTGATCGCCGCCGGGTCAATCTCAATTTTTATCTCTTTACGTGTTGGAGAGACGTCTACAAATTCTGTTTTCATTTAGTGTTTCGAATAATCGCTTTCTTAAAAATTAGCAAACAGCAGACAGTTAACAGCAAACAGCAGGACAGGAATCATGCATTTGCGTAATCGTTTGGCTGTTTGCTGTTCACTGATTGCCGTTTACCCTATGGTGCGAAAGGGGGGACTCGAACCCCCACACCTTTCGGTACCAGATCCTAAGTCTGGCGCGTCTGCCAATTCCGCCACTTTCGCATTTTTCAATCACAATAAATCAACTTCGTTGGCAGAAAAAAAGAATATCACGCAGAGCGGCTTTCGTCACAAAGGGGAATGCTGTTTGCAAGTAGGGATGCTAACCCGACTGAGGTTGTGCGCTAATAAAACGCGTGGGGGTATAGATGAGCAATGAAAGGTCAGTAGCGGCAATCCGAGAGCAGGCGATGGAGGCTCTGCAGCAATCTACAACAATGTTAGATGTTGCTTCGAACCTGTTAGATGCCGGGAATCGTGAAGAAGCAATCCGTTTAAAGGATGAGGCGCGTGCTAAGCGTAACGTTTCCGTATGGCTAATGAGTGAAGCGAACACTCTGGAAGACGCAAAACTGCGGGACGTCCGATTACAGCAGCAGCCGACCGGGTACGATGTTCAGCATAAGTCGGCAGCCTGACTGGAAAAGTGCGTTGTTCACGCAACGCGGTAAGTTGTTTTCGTTTGGCCCAGAAAATCCTTGCCGGTCTCTTTCGTGACCAGGCCAACACGTTCCAACTCAAAGTACGCGCGTTGGATCTCACCTTTATCAACAGAGAGTTTTTGCGCGAGCGCGGCAGGGGCGGGAAGGCTCTCGCCAGTGGTCACGTCTTTGTCACGAATCTGAGTTTCAATTTGTTCGCGTACCTGGGCGTAGACAGGGCCGGTTGATAAATCTTTTAGCTCGATGTTCATAAGAATCAGAAGTCAGAAGTCAGAATTAAGGTACCGATTGCAACGGGAACGGCTTCGTTTACGAGCGCAAGCTTGCAGCTCGTTTAGAGTGTTCTCGTGACCTTCGACAACGAACGCGGTTGGTCGGGATCCAATCCTTTTGCTTCAGCCAGCAACGCCGCAAACAGTTGGCCGGGGATTATATAAGGAATCGGCGCGACAAACTCAGCAATTTCTTTCGGCATGACGATCGCCCGCGTGCAAGTCGCTGCCGCTTCCAGATCGCTGGTTATCACCAAAGAGTCCGCGCGCAACTCACGCAACCGCCCAATCAAGCTTTTCACTCCCGGCAACATGACGCCCGGCGGCGCAAATAGAATGACGGGAAAGTGACGTTCGACTATCGCCACTGGGCCATGTAAAAAATCAGCTGACGAAAATCGCTCGGCGACAACGTAACACGTTTCCATTAACTTCAACGCCAGCTCGTATGCATTTGCATAGGCAAGGCCGCGCCCGACGACTACGCAGTTTTCCATGAACACGTAGCGTTGGACCAGTTCAAGAATTGCCGGCTGCTGTTCAAGCGCGCGCGCAGCGAAGTCGGGAATAGTGTCGCAGGACCAGGCCGGTTTAGTTTCAGCCAGCGCTTCAGCCAGCAAGTAAAAGAGCAACATCTGCCCGGTGAAAGTTTTCGTGGCCGCAACCGAGCGCTCGCGTCCGCCGTGCATCAACAAAGTCTCAGCGACGACGTTGACCATCGCCGAATCCGGTTCATTAGTTATGCCGACCGTGTAGGCGCCACCGGCGCGTGCATTCTCGAGCACTTCATTGATGTCTTCGCCTTCGCCGGATTGAGAAACACCGATAACCAGCGCGTGTTGCAGCTTGAATTTGGCGTGATAGAGCGTGTGAACGGAAGGCGCGGAAAGCGAAACCGGAATGCCGGTTGTGATCTCCAAAAGATAACGACCAAACAGCGCCGCGTTATCAGAACTGCCGCGCGCAACCAGAACGATCAGATCGATGTCACGCTGTTTGAGCAACGCCCCGAGGCGCGCGAGCTTCGGCCGTTCCGTTTGAATGGTGCGGGCCAGCGCCGCTGGTTGTTCCGCAATCTCCTGAAGCATTAAGGACATGAGCTATTCTCTCTGCTGCGCGTTGAATCGTATTGATAACTGTGCAGGATCGCAAGCGTCTTGCTTTACGGCGGTGCCGTCTTCCGTGCGGAAAGGCTCTGCCTTTCCGGTTCGTCATCAAATACCTCTAAATTCAAAAAACAACAGCTGGAAAGGCACAGCCTTTCCGCACAGGAGGCGGCAGAGCCGCGGGACCGTAACCGAAAGCAAGTCGGCCTAAACCGTCATGTGACTTTCACTGAGCGGCTGCGTAGAATTCGAAACGTGAAAAACGATCCGGTAACGCTAGGACAAATTGCTGAAGTGACCGGCGGAAAACTGTCCGGTGACGCGGGCGCGGTGGTAACAGACGTAACTCATGATTCGCGGCGCGCCGGGCCGGCCAGTTTGTTTGTGGCCGTGCGCGGTGAATTGTTTGATGCGCACAAATTTGTGCCGCAGGTGATCGAGCAGGGCGCGGTCGGCGTTATCTCTGAACTCGAGTCCCCAACAGAACAGCGGTCACGAAACGCGCCCGCTGACTTTTCCTGGCTGCAAGTGGAAAACGTGCGCCGCGCGATGGCACTCGCCGCCGCCGAAGTTCACCATCATCCTTCACGCGAATTGCAGCTCGTCGGGATCACCGGAACCAACGGCAAGACCACAACCGCGTACTTGATTGCATCGATTCCCGAAGCTGCAAGCGAGCCGGTGGCCATGACGGGAACGGTTGAATATCGTCTCGGTGCTGAGCGGCGTAAAGCTGACCGCACCACGCCGGAAGCCACCGACATGCAGCGCCTGCTGCGCGAAGCGGTGGAAGTTGGATGTCACACTGCGGTGATGGAGTGTTCGTCCCAGGCGATGGATTTTCATCGTTGCGATGCGCTGGAATACGCCGTCGCAGTTTTTTCCAACCTGACGCGCGATCATCTCGATTATCACAAGACGATGGAGAACTACTGGTACGCAAAGCAGCGTCTATTTGATGGCCGTTTAGGATCAAAACCGCGCGTGTCGGTCATCAACGCCGATGATCCCTATGGAGTTGAACTGGCTGGACGGTTGGAGCAGGAAGGCGCGCGCGTTGTTCGTTACGGAGTCAAATCCGCAGCGGAGGTTACCGCTCGCAATCCGGAGTTTTCTTTAGATGGTATGAAGTTCAACTTGCGAACGCCTGCCGGCGAGCGCGAGTTTCATTCGCCGCTGGTTGGTCCACCGCACATTTACAACACGCTGGCTGCAGTCGCCAGCGGTTTGGAGCTTGGTTACGAACTCGAGGTCATCACGCGCGCTCTCGAAAAGTGCACCGGCGCGCCGGGACGTTTTGAACGCGTCGAGCATGATAGTGATTTCGCGGTCGTGGTCGATTACGCACATAGCGACGATGCGTTGTTGAATGTGCTGCGCACGGCGCGCGAAGTGACCAGGGGGAAAATTATTACCGTGTTTGGTTGCGGCGGGGATCGCGATCGCAGCAAACGCGCGCCAATGGGCGAAGCAGCCGCGAGCCTCAGCGATGTTGTTATTCTGACTTCCGATAATCCGCGCACGGAAGACCCGGAACAAATACTTGCGGACGCGGAGCGGGGAATCAAAGAAACCGGCAAGCCTTATCGCAAGATTGCCGATCGCCGCGCTGCGATTCATCAGGCAGTAGCCGAAGCGCGAAGCGGCGACCTGGTGTTGATAGCCGGCAAAGGGCACGAGGATTATCAAATAATCGGCCGTGAAGTCTTTCATTTCGACGACAAAGAAGTCGCGCGCGAAGCATTGGCGCAGGTTAGAAATTGAGCAATTTAAAACATCGTTTCCCAGTTCTCGTCGCGCTGCTGCTTTGCCTGCTCGGCTTTTCTGCGTGCCAGAAGGTACCTGCGCCACCGAGTGTCGCGGCGGCCAAGCCGGCGCCGACGGCGCGCCGAGAACAAAAATCTTCACCGCAGCAAAGTGAAACGTATGGACCACCGCGCGTGTTGGGCCGGCTCGACGATGCAGCAGTCAATGAAAGCAGCGGCATCGTCGCTTCGCGCGCCAACCCCGGACTCTACTGGACGCATAACGATTCCGGAGATGGTCCAAATATTTATGCATTTGCTGAAGACGGAGGGCGGCGCGGCACGTGGCGAGTGAAAGGCGCGTCGGCGCGCGATTGGGAAGACATCGCGGCCGGGCCTGGGCCGCAGGCTGGAGTTAGCTATCTCTACCTTGGCGACATCGGCGACAACGAGGGGAGGCGCGGTGAAGTAATTGTTTATCGAGTTAAAGAGCCAACTATCAAGCCGGCTGACTCCTCGTCCGACAAACTCAAACCGCTCGTCACCGAAGCTGCGGAAGCTATTCGCTTGCGTTACCCCGACGGCGCGCATGATGCCGAATCCTTGCTGGTCCATCCAGTAACCGGCGACGTTTTTATCATCAGTAAAATTCCTTTTGGAAACCCGTCAGTCTACAAGGCCGCCGCACCGTTGAACCCAAATGGACCGGCGACACTCGAGCGGATTGCCGAGTTGAACATCCCCACTATTTTTGGTGGCCTGGTAACCGCAGGCGATATTTCGCCGGATGGATTGCGAGTAGCTCTGTGCGACTACGTCGACGGTTATGAGTTGGTCTTAGGCGACGCGCGCGCGCCGTTTGATCAGATTTGGCAACAACCACTGAAGGCGCTCGATTTGGGAAAGCGCAAGCAGGGTGAGTCGATTGCTTATCGTCTCGATGGTCGAGCGTTGTTGGCTTCCAGCGAAGGCGCGCATCCACCGCTGATTGAAGTCCTGCGGCGCTAACAATCAGAGCGTTTGACGATTATTGCTTTCCGCGACGACTATTCTTGATCTTTTGCCCGCCGCTCCCACAACCAATAGACCGGCAATCCGAGTGCGATTAGCCCGATGCCTGCTATCGGCGGGTTACGCACCAGGACTCCCAATCCGCTCAGCAATTGACCGTGCAACAAGCGGGTCACCGCGTCGGAAAAATCCGCGCGCGCTCCTAACAATGTAGTTCCAAGGATCAGCGCCGTGGCCAGCAGAAAGAGAATGGGAACTATCGGATAACCCCAGGCTCGATAGGGTCTGTCGGCTTCCGGGAGTTTGCGGCGCAGGATGAAGACTGCCGCGGTGACCAAGCCATAAAATATCCAGAGACCGAAGATGGCGTAGTCAGTCAACGTATCAAACGACGAGGAAAACGCCACCACCAGAATGCATGCCCAAACTGCCTGCACGATAAGCGCGCCGGTGGGCACATGCGTACGCGCGGAAACGCGAGACAGACTGCGCAGGAATAAACCATCGCGAGCCATCGCAAAAGGGACGCGAGCGCCAGTCAGAATCGAGGTGTGCAGCGTGCCGAAAGTTGATGAGAGTAAAGCCGCGGCGATGAAACTGATTGCAAGTGGGCCGAGAAACTGTTTGGCGACTTCGGTGGCCACGGAAGACTTGGTTGAGATGCTGGCTATCTCAGTCGGCGAGAGCGCGTAGAAATAAGCGACATTGGCGAGCAGATAAAGCCCCATGATAAGAATCGTGCCGCCAATCAGTGCGCGAGGAAGGTTCCGTCCCGGATTCTGAACCTCGCCCGCGACCAGAGTTACGTTGTTCCAACCGTCGTAGGCCCATAAGGCGCCGAGCATCGCGGCGA
>JBDTTW010000127.1:0-11518 GCA_039930405.1 bacterium | reverse complement strand
CCGCATCACGGTAGGCGTTTAGCACTAACTCCCGTCCAGCAAAAGCGGAAACCAAAATTAATAATGATGAACGGGGCAGGTGAAAGTTTGTTAGCAGCGCATCCACCGCGCGAAACTTGTAGCCAGGTTTGATAGTTAGTTCGGTCGCGCCGCTTTCAGCCTGAATAATTCCGTCCGCTCGGGCCGCAGTTTCCAGCGCGCGCGCAGTGGTTGTCCCAATGGCAACGATGCGTCCACCGACGGCGCGTGCTTCATTAATCGTTTCTCCGGACGCGTCGCCAATGCTGAAAAATTCAGCCGCCACCTGGTGCGCTTCAATTTCGTCGACGCGCACCGGTTCAAACGTGCCATAGCCAACATGAAGCGTGATTTCAGCTATGCGCACGCCGCGTTCGCGCAGGGCATTCATGATTGCAGGCGTGAAATGAAGTCCGGCAGTCGGCGCGGCAATCGCTCCTCTCTCCCGGGCGAACATGGTTTGATACCGCTCCTTGTCAGTTTCAGAAGTCCCACCGGCGCGCTTGATGTAAGGCGGCAGCGGTGTCTGCCCGACCTCATCAATCAACGTGTCCAGTGGTTTTTCGCCGCTAAACTTCAGCGTACGGGAGCCTCCGCTTGAAGTTGCAACCACTTCAGCCCGCAAGCTCGAAGCGCCAAAGCGCACCCGCGCTCCTTCATTCAATCGATGCGCCGGCCGCACCAGTGCTTGCCAAATCCCCGGCTCAACTTCGCGAAGGAGCAACACTTCCACTCGACCGCCGGAGGGATCTCGCTGTCCCAGCAAGCGCGCTGGAAACACGCGCGTGTTGTTAATGACGACGACGTCTCCTTCGCGCAACAACTCCGGAAAGGACGAAAAGTTGTATTCGGTCCAGCTGTTCGATGCGCGACTAACAACCAGCATGCGCGAGGCATCGCGGCGTTCCAGCGGTTCCTGCGCGATCAATTCTTCGGGAAGCTCGTAGTCAAATTCTGAAAGGTGCATCGTTGCAAGCGGAACGTTCACACGATGGAAGGGAAGTGGGGATGTTCTCGATGGAACACTGCGGTAAGTTGAGCACCAAACAACAGAATCAAACTGGATACATAGCTCCAGGTCAGCACCGCAACAACCGCGCCGACTGAGCCATAAATCTGATCGTAATGAAAGTAGCCCAGACTCCAGGCAAACACATACTTTGCCACTTCCCACAGCAGCCCCGCGACGATTGCGCCTGGCAAAGTGTCGCGCAGGGTAACCCCCGAACGCGGCAGAAAGCGATAGACAGCGACGAACAGAAGCACTGTTATAAGAAAGCTCAAAATCGCAAAGATGCCTTGCCAGAAAACACTTCCCACGGCCAGCAGAATCGGATACCTGGCAACCTGGCGCGGCGAGAACCTGCCGGCCACATCGCGCAATGCCACCACCCACGAGGTGATCAGCACTGACACGGAAAGCAGCACACCGACAATCCCAATCATGCCGATGGTTATCGCGCGTCCATGCCAGAACGTCCGCGAGATCGTTCCCCAAATTCGATTCAAGGCGCGTTCGAGAACGGCAAAAACCCACGAGCCCGCCCACAGCGTCACGATGACGCAAGTGATAATTATTCCCGTGGTCACTGACGACAATGAGCGTACTGTGTCGCGTAAAAAGTTGCTCGAGCCGGGATACACATCGGCCGCGTGTCGCAGCATTTCTGCGCCTGCAGGTATTTGATTGCTTACTGCCAGCATTAATAACAACGCGGGAAACAAGGTCATGAGGCCGAAGTAACTCATCGCGGCCGCCGACGTGTACAGGTCGTTTTCGTGAAACTGATGCAGCGTATGACTAATGATCGAGCGCCAGGGACCGGCGTTGCGGACACCAAAAGAATGACGAGAAAAGGAAGTTAACTTTCGCATTTGAACTAACGCGGCGTTGTGTAACGATTGATTAAGCTACCCTAACAAATCCTTTACTGAGAATCGAACAGGCTGGGCTTGAACGGGTTGGCGGGTGAGATACCAAAGTGGTCGTAAGCAAGCCGCGTTGCCATGCGGCCGCGAGGCGTGCGGTCGAGAAAACCGATTTGAATCAGATAAGGCTCAATGATTTCCTCAATTGAATCTTTTTCTTCATGGATGGACGCAGAAATAGTTCCGAGACCAACCGGACCGCCATTAAATTTTTCGATGATCGTAAACAGCAGCTTGCGATCCATTTCATCGAGACCAAACGTATCGACTTCCATGCGATTGAGCGCGTCGTTGGCGACCGCCTGAGTAATCCTGCCGTCGTAATCAACCTGCGCGTAATCGCGAACGCGACGCAGCAAGCGGTTGACGATGCGCGGAGTGCCGCGCGAACGACGGGCAATCTCGCGCGCACCGTCGTCATCAATCTCAACTCCCAAAATCTGCGCCGATCGCTTGCAAATAATTTCCAGGTCGTCGTGGGAATAAAAATCCAGGTGAAAGACAATGCCAAAACGACCTCGTAATGGCGCAGTGAGTAACCCGGCCCGCGTCGTGGCGCCAACCAACGTGAACTTTGGCAGCTCGAGTTTGATTGAACGCGCGCCCGCGCCCTGACCAATCAACAAATCAAGCTGATAGTCCTCCATCGCCGGATAAAGCTTTTCCTCCAGCGCCGGCAACAGGCGATGGATCTCATCAATGAACAGAACATCACCTTCCTGAAGATTCGTTAAGAGCGCCGCGATGTCTCCGGCTTTTTCAATTGCCGGGCCGGCAGTCGATCGCAGCTCCGCGCCCATCTCGTTCGCGATGATGTTGGCGAGTGTTGTCTTACCCAACCCGGGCGGGCCGGTCAGGAGTACGTGATCGAGCGCTTCTTTGCGATTGAGCGCTGCCTTCATGTAGATGCGCAGATTTTCTTTTACCTGACGCTGGCCGATGTACTCGGCGAGTTTCCCTGGACGGACGGTCAGCTCAAACTGGCGCTCATCGTCGTTAAGCGGCGTGTCGCGAACTTTTACAGGTTCAGTTGACATGGTGGTAAAGCAAACTGTTAGTTTGCGTCGATTTTCCAGCTCACAAGATGCGCGGCAACCAGCCACCTCAAACTAACAGTTTGCTTTACACCTTTGCCAGCTTGCGCAAGCTGCGGCGCAGGATCAACTCGACAGAAATATCCCCGCCTTCATCAATCCCGGCGGTCACAGCTTTTTCCGCCGCGTTTCGTTGATACCCGAGGTTCAATAACGCGGACAACACATCGGCGCGCATCGAATCTTCCGTCAAAACCGGTGCGCCCGTTTCGCTCTTGGCGCCCAACTCTTCTTCAAGTTCAGCCGACGACAATGAAGCTACTTTATCGCGCAACTCCATTACCAGGCGCTCGGCTGTCTTTCGTCCCACGCCGGGAATCAAGGTCAGCCGCGCCAGGTTGTTCGTTCTGATCGATGCAATCATTTCGTCGGCGCTCATTCCCGACAATAAGGTGATGCCCAATCGTGGCCCAATGCCGCTGACCGAGATCAAGCGCAGGAAGAGTTCACGTTCACGTGCGGTCTTGAAACCATAAAGCTGCAGCGCATCCTCGCGCACGTGCGTGTAAATGCGGAGCTGAACATTCGAACCCGCTTCTTCAAGATCGTAGAACGTCGAGACGGGAATATTCACCTCATAGCCAACCCCAGCGACATCCAGAATCACCGAATTTGGCTGTTTGGAGAGAAGCGTGCCCGATAAATGTGCGATCATTGAACAGGTTTGACTGAGCGCTGACGTTAACGAGCGCGATTGTAGTTGATGCTGCCGTTAGTTCCAAGTTTCGAGTTCCGAGTTTCGAGTTCGGAATTCCAAACGCGAAACTAGAAACTCGCAACTCGAAACTATTCCACATTGGGTCTATACTTGCTTCCAGGCCCGCGAAATGAAATCAGAGAGAATTTCAGAACTGACCACGAATCGGTTAAGCGTTTACCTGCGCTGTCTGAATACGCTTGCTGGCGCCGGTATAAAGACGATCTCGTCACAGGCCTTGGCCGAACAGTTCAATCTCAACTCGGCGCAAATCCGGAAGGATTTGGGCTACTTTGGCGAGTTTGGGGTGCGTGGCGTCGGCTATTACGTTGCCAATCTGCGCGAACACATCACCAATATTCTGGGGCTGGATAAACCGCATCGCGTTGGCATTGTGGGCGCCGGCCGGTTAGGCACCGCGCTGGCGAACTACCGCGGCTTTTCGAAATCAAACTTCAGTGTAGTCGCAATCTTCGATGACGATGAAAATAAAATTGGCCAGCGCGTCGGTGAAGACGAGATCACCATTCACAACGTGAAAAGGATGCCGCTGGTGGTCAAGCAGGAGTCCATCGATGTGATGGTGATTGCCGTTCCCGCACGCGTTGCGCAAAAGGTTCTCAATCAAATCATGTCGGCGGGCATCAAGGCGATTTTGAATTTTGCGCCGGCGCCCCTCAGTGCGAGGCTTGATGTAAAAGTGAAAACAGTGGATTTGACGACTTCGCTTGAGTCGCTGTCTTATTTCCTGGCGCGGCCGCAGTCAAAAGTCACGACCACTCGCAGACACAAGCAGCAGTTTGAGGAGTTAGACGAGATCAACGAGCAGGAGTTGAAGTAGTTCAGAGTCCAACCTTTAGGTTGCTCTTGCGCGCGCAGCGGCAAGCTAAAGCTTGGACTCTGAACTTCGTGCCTCAGGCGAACCAAGGTCAGTTATGGACGAGCAAACCGCACGACGCGAAATAGTCAAGATCGGGAACCTGCTGTACGAGCGCAGCTACGTCGTTTCGTCCGACGGCAATGTCAGCGTGCGCCTCGACGATGGCCGCATCGTGGCGACGCCAACCATGATGTGCAAAGGCCGCATGACAGAAGACGCGCTGGCGGTAACGGATGCGTCGGGGAAAGCGTTGACGCAACGAAAGCCGTCGAGCGAATTGGCGATGCACTTGCTGATTTACCAGGAACGTCCGGATGTGAAGGCGGTCTGTCACGCTCACCCACCGCACGGGACTGCGTTTGCTGTCGCCGGCTTGCCGATCGATCAACCCATCTTGTCTGAAGTTATCCTGACGCTCGGCTGTGTTCCGCTTGCGGCTTATGGTACGCCTTCAACCGACGAGCTGACCGAGGCGATGCGTCCGCTGGTGAAACACCACAATGCATTGTTAATGGCCAACCACGGCGCGGTGGCTTATGGTTCGGATCTTTGGCAAGCATTCGACCGGCTCGAGACGCTGGAACATACGGCGCGTATTGCGATTCTGGCGCGGATGCTCGGCGGTTCAAAAAATTTACCGGCTGACGCGATTGAAAAACTAATCAACGTGCGCGAAGCGGCGGGTTACCTGGGTGAAAGCGCGCGCTGTCAGGCTTGCGGCTACCTGCACGAAACACAGTTGACCTGTCCCACTGGTGACCGGCCGGCGCCCGCTGTTTATCAAAACGCCGCGCCGGCAAACGGCTCAGGAAAAATCACGTTGACGCGGGAAGAGTTGCTGGAACTGCTGGCTCAGGCGGTCCTGCAAAGCCGGTGATAAGGCAGCGAATCGTGAATCGTAAATCGTAAATCGTAAAAGGAAAGTCGCGAGATCCGGTGCTAATTCATCCCATCGAGGAATAATAAAATATGCAGATCGCAAGCAGTAGGGTGGTTCAGATTAACAAAACGAGGTAATCTAGCGAACTAATCACGATTCATGAGTTAAAGGAGCAACTGAATGCAAGAAGCACTCGGTATGGTTGAAACTAAAGGCCTGGTCGCGATGATTGAAGCAGCCGACGCCATGGTCAAGGCCGCGAACGTTACGCTTATCGGCTATGAAAAAATCGGCGCAGGCTTTGTTACCGCAATCGTGCGCGGCGATGTGGCGGCGGTTAAAGCCGCGACTGACGCTGGTGCGGCTGCCGCCCGCCGCGTAGGCGAGTTGGTCAGCGTGCATGTTATTCCGCGTCCGCACGGCAGTGTTGACGATGCGCTTCCCATCGGCAATCGCGGCTAAGCATGATCATCGCGCGTATTCTCGGAACAGTAGTTTCATCACAAAAGGACGAACGATTACTCGGCAAGAAATTGCTGATCGTGCGTCCGATCAACGTCGATGGTAGCGACACAACCGGCTATGTGGTTGCTGTTGATACCGTCGGCGCCGGCTTTCATGAACGCGTGTTGGTAGTCGCCGGCTCGAGCGCGCGGCTGGCGCAGGGCATGAAAGATACGCCCGTCGATGCGGCGATCGTCGGCGTGATTGATACCGTCGACATAGCGCAACCGGAGTGAACCGGAAACCGTGAACCGTGAACCGGGAACTGGAAACAGTGAAACCGGAAATTGGGCAACCGGCACTTTTCTTGTAACCGCACGGAAACGAATTACTCGCCAGGAGGGATAATCGGTTCACAGTTCCCGGTTCACAGTTCCCGGTTCACAGTTCTCGGTTCACAGTTCCCGGTTCACGATTTAAGACATGCAGCTCGCACGCGTCATCGGCACTGTGGTTGCCACCGTCAAGAACGAAGCGCTTGAGGGTCGCAAGCTTTTGATCGTGCAAACCTTGAATAAAGATTTGCAGCCGAATGGAAAACCGATGGTAGCAGTTGACGCGGTCGGTGCCGGCGTTGGCGAGTTGGTTTTTTGGTGCCGCGGCAAGGAAGCCAGCTTTCCTTTCAAACGAGAGGACACACCGACTGACTGCACAATCATCGGCATCGTTGATTCGGACGCGCACGTAACTAACGGAAATACGAAGTCGGCCAGACAGGTGATGGATGATTCTCGCTAAAGTCGTTGGCAACGTTGTCGCCTCGCAAAAGAACCAGCGCTATGAGAATGCTCGGATAATGCTTTGCCAGCAGATAACGCCGGAAGGCGAAGAGACGGCCTACACGGTACTGGCGCTCGACTCAGTTGATTCGGGAGTGGGCGATACAGTTTTGATAGTGCAGGAGGGTTGGGGCGCTTCGACCGCAGCGACCGGAAAGCCGCAAGCGGCGATTGATTCGGCCATTGTCGGCGTCGTCGATCGCATAGATTTGGCGTAGTAAAAATAAATGTCCACCGAACAAGATCAAGCTCGGGAAATTGCTGAACGAATCGCACGACGCGTCTCAGCCGAGAGCTCGCCGTCAATTCGTCCACCACAAAGCGGCGGAGTGAGTTCGGAACTCGCTGCCGTGCGCGCCGGGCTTAATGAACTGCAACGTAAGATTTCTCAGCTGGAAGCGAAAATAACAACAACACCCTCACGCGAACCCGCTGCGGTTCGACCATTTCCATCGGCTGCGCCAGCAGCGCCTACGACCCACTCGCCCTGGCTCGCTGGCATCAACAGTTCCTATTCACATCCGAGTCAGGAAAAATTCGGCGTTGAGGAGGCAACGGTTGCGGAACTAGTAGATTTTTTCGAAAAAGAAAAAACGTGCAGCGTCGAACCGGGCGGCAAGCCCTGCGACCATTGCGCGATGTGCAGCACGCGCGGATTCTAACTGCCTGTCACCTTGAACAAATGAAAAGGCCGCCCGGCAGGCGGCCTTTGTTTTTGCGCAGACTACCGGACGAAAATTATTTCGTGGGTGCCGGGCTTTGATTCGGTCGCAGGGTGTTCGAATCAATCTTCGGAACCTGCGTGGCGCCCTCTTCAGCTTTGAAGTACGGCTCTTCTTTGAAACCAAAAAGTTTTGCAGAGATAACCGTCGGGAATTTCGCGCGGGTGGTGTTGTAGTCCTGCACCCCTTCGTTGTAGTCCTTGCGCGCGGTGGCGATGCGATTCTCAGTGCCCACCACCTCGTCTTGCGCCTTCAAAAAATTCTCGTTTGACTTCAACTGCGGATAGTTTTCCTGCAACACCAGCAATCGGCCGATGGTGCCGCCGAAACTGTTCGCCGCGTCGATCACAGCCTGCTTTTGTTCCGGAGTCTTATCGCCGCCCTCGCCCTGGGGCGCCTGCTGCGTGGCATTCAAGAGTTTGGATCGCGCTTCGGCAATCTTGCCAAACACTTCCTGCTCCTGAACGCCCGCGAGTTTCGCCGTCTCGATCAAATTATTCAGCAAGTCGCTGCGCCGCTGTAGTTGTGTCTCTACGTTGGCCCACTTGCCCTTCACATTTTCATGCTTAGTTGTCAGCGTGTTGTAACTGCAGCCGCTGGCAGTGGCCGCGACAAAAATAACCAAAGCGAGTAAACCAAGTCTTCGTTGAATCATTTCAATCTCCTGATCGTACGTTATCGAATTCGTCCACTACCTGGATGACGCGATCGATTTGTTCCAGGTAAGCGCCGAAAATGTCGTGCGCTTCTTTTTCCGTAGGGGGCACATAATCACTGGCGCGAAAGGCGAAAATCTTTTCAAAAGGTTCCGGGTTAAGCTGAAAACGCCGGGCCGTCGCGCGCACGCAATCAGGTTTTGCCACCGGCGCTTCTTCGCCATACAACATCAGCACCGCGCGAAACAACGCCGCAAAGCTCGCTAAACTATCGCTCATCAGATCGCACAGCTTCTCAACTGAAACTGATGCGGGAATGTACAGCCGGCGAAGTTGAATCAGTTTGCTGCGCAGTTCGTACTCCGTTTGATGCCGCAGATTCGCGTCCGACAATTTCACAAACTCAAACGGATCCTTGCCGTAAAGCACGACCCGCGCCTTGGCCATCTGATTAAACTCAATCGGAAATACGTCAGCGGCGTCTGACAGTTCCTCAGTTGTGAAGTAAACCGGAAGCGGATGACCGAGCCGCTGCCATTCGCGCATCGGCGCCCGGGCCAAACGCAGGTCCTCGGGAGTTATGCGATTGAGAGTGATTAGCAGGTTGTAGTCAGAACGCAACTCAACATGATCGCCCGCAGCCGCGGATCCGTACAGCACAACAGAAGCGAGGTTGTCGCCATGCGTTGTGAGCAAATCTCCGATGAGACCGTTTAGCGCTTCCTGGATAACTGTCTTAGCCATCGCGTTTGTACTGAATACTAACAGAATTCTATGCTCAGAACCGACAGGCAGGAATGCCTGTCCTACTTACCAGCCGCCGCCCGCGCCACCGCCTCCGAAACTTCCGCCGCCGCCAAAGCCACCGCCGAAACCACCACCACCACCACCGCCGCCAAAGCCGCCGCCGCCCCAACCGCTGCTCGAGCCACCCCAACCACCACGACTGCCGCTGTTAAGCAGCGAGCCCAACAGAAACATGTTGAGACAGCCACCGCCGCCTTTGCCGCCCTTGCGGAACGATGACAAGATCAGCGCAATAACGAACAGAATAATGATGAGCGTGCAGCACGAAGAAGAAAGTCCTCCAGGCCGCGAACTTGTGGCCGGCTGGGCGGGCGCCTCGCGATAGGCATAACGCTGATCGATGCCGTCGATATTAAAGCCGCGCTTTTCAGCCAACGTGGCAACATAGGTTTGGATCGTGTCGTAGATTCCCTGGCTATAATTCCCCTTTTTGAATTGCGGCACCAGGCGCGTGCGCTGAATCTCGCCGACGAGTCCGTCGTTAAGATCGCCTTCCAGATGATCGCTGACCTGGGTAAAGTACTTCCGATCCTTAACCGCGACCACGAGCAGAAACCCGTTTTTCTCGCCGCCTTTAGAGCCAATTCCCCAACCGCGCGCAATCGCCAGCGAGTAATCGTAAACATCCTGATCGCCGGTGGTGTCGACGGTGACAACCGCAAACTCAATATCCGCACGCTGTTTCAGATTGAGATAGATCGAGCCGAGCTTTTGCTCTGTTTCGGCATCGATGACGTTCGCGTAATCGACGATGGGAGTGAAAGGCGTGGGCAGCGGGATCGGGGATTGCCCAGTTTGTGCCTTGGCTGCGCTTTGGAAAGTCAGCAGCAGGATCGCGCAGATGAGCGCTTGGAGCAGTAAGCCGCGCTCGGTAATGCAAGTTTTGTGTAGCTTCTTAATCAATTATTAATAACTAGCTTGATACAAGGGCCTAATGTCTCTTCAATGACAATTGAAATCTGAATCTATCCTTCAATCACCAGGTGCAATAAGTAGAAAAGCGCCACACCTACAAAAACGACAATCGAGACCATGGGGTTTCGTTCTTCTTTGTGATTCACCTCTGGAATCAGGTCGCTGGCAGCGACGTAGAGCGTAACACCAGCTGAAAAGGGAAGCGCGTAACCAACAGCGCCACTGATTCTTGTATTCAATAATGCGACCGCAATAACTCCTGCCAGCGTTGCCGCGCCGATGGCTGCCGTGGCCCACAAAGCAATTCTCGACGAGCGCCCGGACGCCAGCATGATCGAGGCAACCGTAAATCCTTCCGGCATCTTGTGCAGCAGGATGGCGATGAACACCAGCAAGCCAACGCGAAAGTTCACCAGGAATGCGGCAGCGATCGAAACGCCATCAAAGAAAGTATGAATCCAGAGTCCGCCGACTGCAGCGTATGCCGCTGAAGGTTTCATGAAAGATTCCGGATGGGTTTCCGCGCCAAAGTGAAAGTGAGGCGCGATGGTGTGTTCGAAGAGTTGAATGACCAAATAACCGCCAAGGAGCAGGGTCATGGCGCCGATGATGGCTTCGGCCGCAGTCTTGCCGGCAAGATTTTCTGTCCAAATGCCAATCGTCTCGGGCACGATCTCGAGAAAGATTGCAGCCAACATGAAGCCGGCGCCCAGCGCTACCAGATACTTTAGAAAGCGCTCGCCAAAGCGATGTGCGCCGGACTTAATAAGCACAAAACCGCCGACAAGGTTTGCAGCGGCGGCCAGTAGGCCAAAGAAGAGAAGGGCGACAAATCCCCCGGAATCAAGATTCATTGTTTAGTTTGAGCGAGCTCGTTTCCCCCAAAACGGGCGCGCCAATATACAACAAGCCATGGCAGTCGGCTACGAGGGCAGGTTCAGCGCACGATTCGCCGGCAGATAAGGCCGACAACAGGCGAACAGTAACTTTGTCTTCCAGCGACGAAACACGCAAAAACTCCAGTTTTTCGCGGATTTTGGTATTGACAGCGAAAATGATGGAGCGTAGTATCCGGCGCTGGGTGGTCAAAAGTGGTCGGAAGTGGGTCCAACCTCGTAGCGAACCGATCATTAGTCACTTTTCCTGAAACGGCCACCCGCCAAACTATTGATCGGTCAACTCTATGTTGCGGGGAAACTACACGGCCCGGATAGACGTCAAGGGTCGGCTAAAGGTGCCGACGCCGTTTCGCCGGCTTATCGACGAAAAGCACGGCGGCGAATTCTACATAACTAGTCTTACGGGTGACAACGTTCGGATTTACCCCTTGCCGGAGTGGGAATCGATAGAGCAGCGGCTTTCGCTCTTGCCGACAATGGATCCGGCCCGGCGCAAGTTCCTTGATAGAACGAACTACTACGGTCAGCAAGCCACGATTGATGGCCAGGGGCGTCTGTTGATTCATCCGCTGCTACGAAAAGCGGCGGGCGTGATGGGCGACGTTGCGGTGCTGGGTTATCTGACCTATTTGGAAGTTTGGGAGTTGGATATTTTCAAAGCGCGTTTGCTCGCGGACCCTTATACGGAAGACGACGAAGCGGCAATCGCGAAATTAGGCATTTGAGAGCAGTGAAAAG
>JBDTTW010000126.1:0-2647 GCA_039930405.1 bacterium | reverse complement strand
TTAAGGCGACTTGCGGCCACGTAAAACAATCGGCTAAACAGCTCGGCGAGTCTTGCTTAACAAGACTGACGAAAAGGCTTAGGCAAGCCCCGCGTTGTTTGGCGCGGGGCTTTCTCATTGCCGATGGCCTTTCCGAGTGCCGATCTAAAAGGCAACGGCGCTGACCGATGGACGGCAGCAATTAATGTGAGCAAGACGCAAATCGGCAATTGGCAATTGGAAATCGGCATTCGAAAATGGCTAATTTTCTCGACACATTAAAAGAGCGCATCGTCGTCTTTGACGGCGCGATGGGCACCAACCTACAGGTCCAAAATCTTACCCTCGAGGATTTTGGCGGGCTGCGGTTTGAAGGCTGTAACGAAAACTTGCTCGTTACCCGGCCTGACGCGGTGGAGAATGTTCACGTCGCGTTTCTCGAAGTTGGCTGCGATGTGATCGAGACGAATTCATTCAACGGCACGCCCGTCGATTTTGCCGAATACGACATGGCTGACAAGGCGTACGACATGAACGTCCTTGCCGCAAGTTTGGCCAAACGTGTTGCCGCCGATTATTCAACTAAGAACAAACCGCGTTGGGTTGCGGGCTCGATGGGTCCGGGTCGGAAATTACCGACGCTCGGTCATATAACGTTTGCTGATCTCCGAGCCGCGTATGCCGAGCAGGTGCGCGGTTTGCTGGATGGTGGCGCAGATTTACTGATTGTCGAGACCTGTCAGGACTTACTGCAAACAAAGGCAGCGCTCGCCGCGATCTTTGCGCACTTCGAGAAACATCGTGTGCGCGTTCCCGTTATCGCGCAAGTCACCATTGAGCTGTTCGGGACCATGCTCAACGGGACTGAGATTGGTGCGGCACTAACTGCGCTCGCTCCATTCCCAATCGACATCATCGGCATGAACTGCGGCACCGGCCCGCGACACATGACTGAAAGTATTCGCTATCTGTGCGAGAACGCGCCATTGCCCGTCTCGGTGTTGCCTAACGCCGGCTTGCCGTCCGTCGTCGAAGGCAAGATGCATTACGACGAAACGCCGGAGACTTTCACGAATCAGGTTATCCACTTCGCCAGCGACTTCGGCGTAAACGTCGTTGGTGGTTGCTGCGGCACAACGCCGGCGCATTTGAAGTTAGTGGTCGAAGCCATGCAGCGCATTTCGCCCAAAGCGCGCGACGCTAAACTTGTTCCGGCGGCCGCGTCGATATATTTCCAACAACCCTACGTCCAGGACGCCTCGTTCTTGATTGTGGGCGAACGTGTAAATGCGAGCGGCTCGAAGAAGATGCGCGACCTGCTGAACGCTGAAAACTGGGACGGCCTGGTTGCTTTGGCGAAGGAGCAGGAGCGCGAGGGCGCACACGTGTTAGACGTCAATGTCGACTTTGTCGGCCGCAACGGCGAAAAAGATATGCATGAGCTTGCGTCCCGGCTCGTCACGAACATCAAGCTACCGCTGATGTTTGACTCCACTGAGTGGGAGAAAATGGAAGCCGGACTGCAGCATGCCGGCGGCAAGTGCATTCTGAATTCGACGAACTACGAAGATGGCGTGCCGCGCTTCTCGAAAGTAATTGATCTGGCCAAACGCTACGGCGCCAGCGTTGTGATTGGAACTATCGACGAAGAGGGGATGGCGCGAACTGCTGACGGCAAGTTTGCCATCGCCAAACGCGCCTATGAACAAGCCACTGGTGAGTTAGGTCTGCCCGCCAGCGACATCTTCTTCGATTCGTTGGCACTGCCGATATCCACCGGCATTGAAGAAGACCGCCGCAACGCACTGGAGACAATTGAAGGAATTCGTCGCATCAAAAAAGAGCTGGCCGGCTGCTTCACGATTCTGGGCGTCTCAAACATTTCCTTTGGCTTAAATCCGGCGTCTCGCGTGGTACTAAACTCTGTATTTCTTCACGACGCAGTCGAAGCTGGCCTGGATGCAGCCATAGTCAACGCCAGCAAGATTGAACCGCTGAATCGAATAGGCGAACAGGAACTGAAAGTTGCGCGTGATTTGATTTATGACCGGCGCGAGTTTGACGGAGACGTTTGCACCTATGATCCATTGACGGCGTTCACTACGTTGTTTGAAAACGTCAAAGCCAAAGCGGCGAAGAAAAAATCGAAAGGTGCGACTGTTGCAGAGCGTCTCAAGAATCACATCATCGACGGCGAAAAGATAGGGTTGGAAGCAGAACTGACCACGGCCCTCGAAACTTATCCTGCGCTCGATATCATTAATAATATTCTGCTGGGCGGCATGAAAGTCGTCGGCGATCTTTTTGGCAGCGGTCAGATGCAATTACCGTTCGTGCTGCAATCGGCAGAAGCCATGAAAGCGGCAGTGCGCTTTCTCGAACCGTTTATGGAGAAGAAGGGTGGGGCAACAGCCAAGGGCACGTTGGTGCTGGCGACTGTGAAAGGTGATGTTCATGACATCGGCAAAAACCTGGTTGACATCATTCTGACCAACAACGGTTACAAGGTAATCAACCTCGGCATCAAGCAGCCCATCGACAATATTCTCCAGGCGCAGGAGGAACACCAGGCGGACGCGATCGGCATGAGTGGCTTGCTGGTGAAGTCTACGCTGATCATGAAGGACAATCTCGACCTCATGAACGAGCGTGGCATCACCGTGCCGGT
>JBDTTW010000125.1:0-6190 GCA_039930405.1 bacterium | reverse complement strand
ATCGCTACCTAATGGAGCGCGATCCGCACATGCTGATCGAAGGCATGCTGATCGCCGCCTACGCGCTGGGCGCCAAGACGAACTACATCTACACGCGCGGCGAATACCGCTACCTGATCGACATCATGGACGTTGCGCTTGCTGAAGCGCGCGCCGCCGGGTTACTGGGAAACAAAATTCTTGGCACTGACTTCGGAGCCGAAATCTACACGCACACCGGGGCCGGCGCGTACATCTGCGGCGAAGAAACGGCGTTGCTGAGTTCACTCGAAGGCCTGCGCGGTCATCCGCGAATGAAGCCGCCCTTCCCTGCCGTGTCGGGTTTGTACGCAGCCCCGACCGTAGTAAACAACGTCGAGACGCTGACCGCCGTGCCCGACATCATCAAGATGGGCGGCGCGGCTTATCAGAAACTGGGTACGGAAAAGAGCGGCGGCACAAAAGTTTGGTCTGTGTCCGGTCATGTCAATCGTCCCGGCGTTTATGAACTGCCGATGGGTTACGACGACATGGAAAAGTTCATCATGGAAGACTGCGGCGGCATTCGCGACGGCAAACAATTGAAGGCAGTGATACCCGGCGGGTCGTCCGTTTACATCATGCGCGCCGATCAAATTATCGGTAAAGACGTGCGCATGGACTACGAAGGCATCGTTGCAGCCGGTTCGAGTGTTGGCTCAGGTGGCTTCATTGTGATGGACGATAGCGTGGACGTCTTTGAGTCAACCAAGAATCTGTCTGAGTTTTACAAACATGAATCGTGCGGTTGGTGTACGCCCTGTCGCGAAGGCACCGATTGGCTGGTAAAAGTTTTCAAACGCATCGCTGCCGGCAATGGGCGCCCGGAAGACGCGCAACTGATGCTCGATCTTTGCGACAACATCGAGGGCAAATCGTTTTGCCCGCTCGGAGACGCGGCAGCCTGGCCTATTCAGTCGGCGATCAAAAGATTTCCGGAAGATTTTAGAAAGCACCTGGTTCGTGAACAGTGAACCGTAAACCGGGAACCGATAACAGAAGAACTCACCGCGGTTCGGCGGTGTGGACGACCTGGGCTTTCAGTTTTCGGCCCACGATTTCCTTTTACGCTTTCCGGTTTACGGTTCACAGTTCACGGTTGACGGTTTTCAAAAATGGCAACTGAAGTAATCAAAGTCAGCATTAACGGCAAGGAATTTGAAGTGCCCAAAGGCGCGCGGTTGATCGATGTGTGCCGCGACAAAGCGTTCGACATTCCTTCGTTTTGTTACTACTCAGACCTCGCGCTGCAGGCTTCGTGCCGCATGTGCCTGGTGCGCATTGAAAAGATGCCAAAGCTGCAAACCTCCTGCACCATCATCTGCACCGACGGCATGATTGTGACGACCCAAAGCGAAGAGATTGAAAAAGCGCAGCGTTCGATGCTCGAATTTCTGCTGGCCAACCACCCGTTGGACTGCCCCGTTTGCGATCGTGGTGGCGAGTGTGAACTTCAGGAAATGACTTTTGACTGGGGTGGACTCGAAGAACGTTTTATCGAGAAGAAGAACTATCAGCCCGAGCGATACCTGTCGCCGATGGTCGCAAACGATCCGCAGCGCTGCATCTTGTGCAAACGTTGTACGCGCGTCTGTGACGAATGGATGGGCGAAGACGCGATCGAAGCTGGCGGCCGCGGCGCAAATACTGTCATCGGCACTTACGGCGGCTGGCTCGATTGTTCGCAATGCGGCAATTGCATTGAGGTTTGTCCCACCGGGACCTTGCTGGACGGAACCTATCGTCACCAGGCACGGCCCTGGGAGTTGGCGCAAACAATTTCAACTTGCAGTTACTGTTCTGATGGCTGCGAGATGTCCCTCGGTTCGCGCGGCGGGGAGTTGATGCGCATCGTAGCGCGCGATCGTTATGTCAATGGTCACAACGGCGAGTTTCTTTGCATCAAGGGCCGTTTTGGTCATCCTTTTGTAAATCACGAAGACCGTCTGCGCACGCCGCTCATTCGCTACAAAAAAGGCGGCAAGTTGATTCCCGCGACCTGGGACGAAGCGGTGCGCCATGTTGCTGAAAAATTGAAAGCGGTTACCGCTGCGCATGGAGCAGAGGCGTTGGGAGTGGTTGGCAGTCCGCGCATTACCAACGAAGCAAACTACGCGCTTCATAAATTCGCGACAGAAGTCGTTGGCACAAATAACTACGCCGCCACCGATGCGTTCAGCTTGAAACCTTTTTTCGAGAATCTTGGCGCTTCGCTGGCGACCCATCGCGACATTCGTTATGCGAAAACAATCCTGCTGATTGGCGGCGAGCCCGAAGAACTACAGCCGCTGACCGCGAAACAAATTCGCCAGGCCGTTAGAAACGGCGCGGCAAAACTAATCGTTATCAATAGCGTGCCGATCAGGCTGGCTGAGAATGCCGCGCAGTTCATTCATATTCGGCGCGGAACTGAGAATGCCGCGGTCTGGGCCTTGGGCAATAGTTCGAATGAAGCCACGGCAGCGCAAAAGATGGGCATCGAGGCCAGCGAACTGTCGGCGTTGCGTCAAACAATCAGCGAGACTGAGGGTGATGTAATCATCATGTTTGGCGGTGAGCTTAACGCTGCCTCCCAAGTAATTGTTGCGCAGCTTGCTAACACGTTCCGCGCCGCTGCGCGCCGCGTGCTGCTGCATCCGCTTCCCATTTACAACAACAGCGTCGGCGTCCATGACATGGGAATGATGAACGGCGCGATGTCTGTTGCGGGAATGCTCGACGCGGCCGGCAGCTCGATTCGCGCGCTGTATGTGGCCGGAAGCTTCCTGCCGAAACACTTGCGCGGTCGCGAGGAAGCGTTGGCGAAACTTGATTTTCTGGTGGTCCAGGAATTGTTCGAAACCGACACTACCGCATTTGCTGATGTGGTGCTGCCGGCGGCTTCGTTTGCTGAAGTCGACGGTACGTTTACGAATAACGATGGCCTGGTCCAACGCGTGCGGCAGTCAATCCCGCCAGTTAATCAGGCAAAGCCGGATTGGATGATCACCGCCGCGCTGGCTGCTGAACTGGGCAAAGATTTTGGTTTTGAAATGTCGGCCAGCGCTGTCTTTCGCGAAATCGCGGAGCGTATTCCCGCGTATTCAGGATTGCGTTATCCGGTTTTGAAGGACGAAACCAATCCGGTGCAGGCCCGTTACAACATCGTCGAACCGCGCGATTTGTCGTCTGCGATGAATGAATTGCAACAGACAGTCGCAGCGCTACCCAACACGGGCGAGAAGACAAACGTTACGCCCAAGGTCGGTCACGAGCTTTTTAAGATCGGCACGCTGACGGACAAGGTTTCGCAGTTTCACCTGCTGGCCGCCGGCAATCCGCGACCGGACACGGTTCGCGTTTCGCCGCTGTACCAGATTACCGTCGACGCGAAGCTGGAGCGCGAAGCAGCAGTGTCGGGAGACTGAGCGGCATTTTCGATTTCCGATTGCCAATTGCCGAGTGCCGATTGGGTTCTATCGGCGCTGGCAGGTTTCAATCGGAAATTGGCAATTGGCAATCGGCAATGACTGATGGATTGGAATAACCCGTACATTCACGCCCTAACGCTGATCGTGGCAATCACCGTTGCTTTTCTAACGATTATGCTTTTAGTCGCAGCCACTGTGTTGGCCGAGCGGCGCGTGCTCGCATTTATTCAGGGCCGCGTGGGACCAAACCGGGTCGGCTTTGGCGGCGTGCTACAACCGTTTGCCGACTTCATCAAAACCATGATGAAGGAAGACCTGGTTCCCGATCAGTCAACACGTTTTGTGTTTCTGCTGGCGCCGATGATCGCGGTGGTGACCGCCATCATGACCCTGATCGTCTATCCGTTTGGTCCAACAGTCACGCTTCCCTTCCTCGGCACTTTCCAACTCGTGATAGCGCGTTTCGACGTGGCTTTGCTTTACGTGCTGGGCGTCACGTCCGTTGGCGTTTACGGCATAGCGCTGGCGGGTTGGTCGTCAAACAACAAATACAGTTTGATGGGCGGGCTGCGATCTTCGGCGCAGATGATCTCTTATGAACTGGCGCTGGGGCTTTCGTTAATCGGCGTCATTCTGATTTCCGGCACGCTCGACATTTACCGCATCGTCGAACAGCAATCCGGCTGGTACGGCCTGCAATGGAATATTTTCTACCAACCGCTGGGCTTCATTCTTTACCTGATTGCCGCTATCGCGGAAACCAACCGCGTGCCGTTCGATTTGCCCGAAGCGGAAACGGAATTGGTTGCCGGCTTTCACACTGAATACAGTTCGATCAAGTTTCTGCTGTTCTTTAACGCCGAATACATCAACATGATCACCGTTTCGATGTTGGCCACGACGTTATTTCTGGGCGGTTGGAACGGGCCTGGTGTCGCGCAGCTCCCTTTGCTCGGCGTGTTTTACTTCTTCGCGAAAATTTTGTTCTTCCTGTTTCTGTACATCTGGCTGCGCGGAACGTTACCGCGTTTTCGTTTTGACCAGTTGATGAGTTTTGGTTGGAAGTTTCTGCTGCCGGCAGCAATTCTGAATATTGTGCTGACGGCGACGATTGTATTTTTCACTTCCGGCTAGGAGCCGGAAGTTCCGACTTTCGAGTTCCGAGTTTCGAGTTCTAAGCAGTAAAGATGTCGTTGACCGACGGTGGTCAAGTTCTAACTCCGAACTCGAAACTCGAAACGTTTACGAAAATGTCCACGATCCTTTTCATAGTCTTCGCCGGTTTAGCGATTGGCAGCGCCATTGCCATGGTGTCGCAGCGCAACCCGCTATATAGCGCAATCTCGTTGATTGGCGTTTTCATTGCGCTGGCGTCGATCTACGTAACGCTGGCAGCGCCGTTTATCGCTGCGGTCCAGGTCATTGTTTACGCGGGCGCCATCATGGTGCTCGTAATTTTTGTGATCATGCTTTTGAACGTCGAGCAGGACGAGCCGCGGCGCAAACGGCTGAAATTTCTCGTGCCGGCAGCCATCGCAATGGCTGCGATTTTGATTGCTGAAACTGCTTTCATTCTTTATTCAGTGCAAACGACTTCGGCGCAAACGTCGCGCACCCTTTCAGACGTCGGCTTGACCCATTCAATTGGCGAGGGACTCTTTACGCGCTACCTGCTGCCGTTTGAAATCACTTCGATCTTATTGCTAATGGCGATTGTCGGGGCGATGTCGTTGGCGCGACGAAGCGGCATGCTGTCGCCAAGTGTGCGCGTTGTGCCCGGCGCGCAGGTTCTGGCAATGGACATCGTCAACCCACGCGCGGTTGGTGACCAGCGGCCGGTGGAAACGAAGACGACAGACGAGGCCGCGGCGTTGCTCGGCGTCGATCGCTTGCGAAGCCCGGACGAGTAAAACTATGGAGCCACAACTTTCCTGGTATCTGGCGCTCTCGGCGGTTCTGTTTACGATTGGCGCCGCCGGCGTGATCATGAAGCGAAACGTGATCGCGATGTTCATGTGCATTGAGCTGATGCTGAATGCGGTGAACCTGACATTTATTGCTTTCTCGAGTTTCTTTCAGGACGTCACCGGACAACTTTTTGTTTTCATCGTCATGACCGTGGCGGCGGCCGAGGCAGCGGTGGGACTCGGCATAATTATCACCATCTTTCGCAATCGCGAGTCGTTGGATGTTGATGATGCTAGTATTTTGAGGCTCTAAAACGTTCTTTGTACTTCGTGCTTTGTACTTTGTTCTCTGTCCTGGCAACTAGCGGCTGGCCTCGGTTAAAGATCAAAGTACAAAGCTCAAAGCACAGAGTTCAAAACGATCTTGATGCAGGACAACAACCTCTTAAGTTTAATAATCTTTGCCCCGCTCGCTGGCGCGGCGATCAACTGGTTTCTCGGGCGGCGCCTGCGGAACGAAAAGTTTATCGGCGTCATCGCGTGCGGCGCGGTGGCCGTTTCCACTGTTGTTGCCTTCTATCTCGCCTTCAAATCCGGCGGCGCGCTGCGCTCGACCGAACCAGTCTTCGATCACCTTTGGACCTGGATACAAGTAGGAAAGTTTCGCGCGGACTTTGGCCTGGCAATGGACCGCTTGAGCGGCACCTACGCTTTGTTCATTACCTTCGTTGGTTTCCTGATACATGTTTTTGCCGTCGGCTACATGCACAAGGACGAAGGCTTCTATCGCTTCTTTGCGTTCCTGAACCTTTTCATGTTTGCAATGCTGACGCTGGTGCTCGCCGACAACTTCCT
>JBDTTW010000124.1:0-1891 GCA_039930405.1 bacterium | reverse complement strand
GGGTGCCGCTCAGCCTTTATCCGGCTGAGGCCCAATTTACTCAGTAGTGAATGCAATAACGGCATTTCGTTCTCGATAAATTCGCCATTCATAATAACAACCAACCCCTTATGATTGAAGCTTTCTGCACACTAAACGAGAAGTATCACGGCAGTTTGACAAAGTATTCCGACGCCGCCCCGACCAGGCGAGGTTAATTAACACCTCCCGGCGTCATGGTTCGTTGCCCCAAAGTCGCGCGATGCTATAATTCGACGTCAGACAGAATCGATTGGTTTGCTGAAGATTGTCAGTCCTCGAGCGTATTCCCCGAAATGTCATTCGATAAGCAAGACACAAACGTAGTCAGTATTGCCAAGAATCGTGAAGCCCTGAGGTCGCCCGCCAACGAAAGAGCTGGAGACGATGTCTGTCCGACTTGCTTTGGCACTGGCACGCGCCTGGAAGAGGGCAAAGGCGCCGTCATTTGCGATTGCCGCCGCACCAACAGCGCTTCTCGATCGTTAGACGCGGCGCGCATCCCGCCGCGCTTTCGCCAGTGTTCATTCCACAATTATTTCCCGAAACATGAGTCGCAGTATTTTGCGCACAGCTTTGCCTCGCGGCTGGTCGACGAATATCCGGCGGTTGAAACGGGACTCTTGCTTATGGGCCCGGTTGGCGTAGGCAAGACGCACCTGGCGATTTCCGTACTCAGGGATTTGATTGAGAAGAAAGGGGTCTCCTGCCTCTTCTACGAATCGGGTTCATTGCTGAAAGCCATTCAGGATTCTTACAACCCGATTTCACAAACTTCTGAAACGCGCGTGCTGGCGCCGGTGTACCAGGCTGAGGTTCTCGTGCTCGATGAGTTGGGGGCGTCAGTGCCGACGAATTGGGTGCGCGACACGCTCTATCAAATCATCAACACGCGTTACAACAACAACCGGCTGACGATCTTTACCACAAACTATCTCGATGAGGCGCGAACGGCGGCCGAACCGGAAGCGGAAACAACGGCGCCCCGGCGGTCGCGAAAATTCAGTTCTGAGCGCATTCAGGAAATGACAACCTTAGAAGAGCGCATTGGCACTCCCTTACGCAGCCGCCTTTATGAAATGTGTAAGAAGGTGATGATCGAAGGTGAAGACTTTCGCAAGCGCCTCGACCAGCGCCGCGCTGACTCTGCAAGGGTCTAGATGCAAGTCATCCGTAGTAACCCAGGGGCGGACAGCATCGTTCGCCCTTTTGTTTTTGTGAACCAGCGCACTCGGTAGCAGCGACTTTAAGCGTCGAATTTCGTCACCCTGAAATGCTATGTATAATGCTATGACCGTGACTGCCGCGTCTTAAGTAGTTGAAAGTGTTAGCCCGAAGCATGCCCAAACGCACTGACATCCACAAAATTCTAATCATCGGATCCGGTCCAATTGTTATTGGACAGGCATGCGAGTTTGACTATTCCGGGACGCAGGCGTGTAAGGCGCTGCGACAGGAAGGTTACAAAGTCGTGCTGGTGAATTCCAACCCAGCAACGATCATGACCGATCCGGAAACAGCTGACGTTACCTACATCGAACCGCTCACGGTTGAAGCGGTCAGTGCCATCATTCGCCTGGAAAGACCAGATGCATTATTGCCGACGGTTGGTGGCCAGACGGCGTTGAATCTGGCAATTGCCCTCGACGATTCGGGCGTGCTTGAAGAATGCGGCGTCGAAATGATTGGCGCTAAGCGCGAGGCAATTAAGGTCGCTGAAGATCGCATGTTGTTCAAGCAGGCGATGGATGAAGCGGGCCTGGCAATGCCGCGCGGCGGCTTCGCAAAATCGTGGACCGAGGCGCTGGAAATCGTAGAACAAACCGGCTACCCGGCCATTATTCGTCCTTCATTTACGTTGGGCGGAACCGGC
>JBDTTW010000123.1:0-6318 GCA_039930405.1 bacterium | reverse complement strand
TGTTGGTGCCAAACTGCCTGACGAAGAGTTGATAAAGAAACGCAGCTTCGTTACTGGTGCGCCCGGAGGTGTAGAAGATTGCTTCGTCCGGGTGGCCCAAGGCATTGAGTTCCCGAGCAAGCAAAGCAAAGGCGTCGTCCCAACTTATTGCTTCGTAATGAGTGGCGCCGCTGCGCAGTACCAGCGGACTGGTAATGCGACCCTGCTTCCCAAGCCACTGGTCGGGTTGCTCAGCCAGGTCGGCAACGCTCCAGCGCGCAAAGAATTCCGGCGTTACACGTTTGGTTGTGGCTTCATCGGCAACGTGCTTGGCTCCGTTTTCACAAAACTCCGCGTGCGATCGTTCAGCGTCAGGTTCGGGCCAGGCGCAACCGGGACAATCAAATCCTGTTTTTTGATTTAGCTTGAGCAGCGTGCGAACGCCGCGCGCGACGCCCATTTCATTCCAGGTAGTTTTTGCCGTGGCGAGAATTGAGGGAATGCCGCCGGCTACTTTGCTCGGCCCTTCGATCTGCACGAGCGAAGGATCTGCAGGCGATTGAGCGCGCGGATCAGTTGTTGTGGGTTTCCCATCTGACATTTGCTATTACCAACGACTTGATTGGTATCGATTGTATTTGGTGAAGAGCGGAATACAAAGGAGTGGCCAATCTGTTACTGGCCGGTAGAGCCATTAGCCAGCTTCACCACTTGGCCAATTCTCAATTGGCCGCCCTTTAGCACTCGCGCGTAAACGCGAGACCATCCCGGATGCAGTTTCTGAGCTACGCGTTGAAACTGGCCATCGACAAAGTAAGCGGGAATCGTATTGCAGGGCGTCGTGTAGCTGGTAATTTCCACCAACACTTCCTCACCGAGCGCTAACTGAACGCCGGGAACTACCTTCTGCCAATCGATCCCTGAGATGGTTACATTCTCGCCCACGGCGCCGGGAAAAATCGGATGACCTTCGGCCTGCAGTTCCAGAATCCGTTCCAGAGCGAACAAGCACAACGCGCGTTCCGGTCCGCCGTGAATGTCCGGGATGCGCTGAACATCGCCGACGATACCCAGTTCGTTGACCGTACCTTCACGAACGGCCAGCTTGGGAACGCCGCCCGAAGAAATGTTCAATTGAAATATTCGTCCAGTCATTATGAAAACAAAAAGGCAGGCAACTGCGTTAACCAGGTTCGCAGTTATTGTAGCCGAAAATGAAACGTTTGACTTGGCGCGGCGTTTGGCTTAAAAGCATTTGCTCCCTCTTCGTTTCGACGCAAAATTTGGAGTGCGCTGGCTCGACAGCGCTTTTCGTCCAGAATGTGCGAGCTGCGAAGAAATGCAAGAGCCATCTGAACCCGCACCTGAATGGAAGCGCGGCCGGCGAAAGCGGCCTCAAGCCGCCGCAGTCCAAAAAACTCTTTGTTCGAATGAGGAAAACTCAATGACTCGCTCACTCTATCGCTGGTTGACACTGTCTCTAATGCTCTGCAGCGGCGCGCTGACGCTTCAGGCGCAGCTAAAGCCAGGCCGCGATCCCAACCAACCGATTGACGAGGAATATACAAAAAAGATTCGCGAGTATACGACCGAGACTTATTTCAATTCGCCCCTGACGGATTATTTGCCCGCGTCCGCAAAAGTGCCGACGCCCAAGGCCGTACTCGGCGATGTTGCCGGCGCGCCGGGCAAACTGCCTTACGTGGAAGAAGTGAATCGCTATCTGCGTCTGCTGGAAAAGGCCAGCCCGCGTGTCAGGGTGTTTTCCATCGGCAAGAGCGAAGAGGGCCGCGAGATGATCGCGGTCGCGGTGGCCTCGGAAACTTTGTTGGCAAAGCTTGATGAGAACCGCGCTCGTCTTGGCAAGCTGGCGGACCCGCGCACGATTAATCTTAATGACGACGAAGCGGACAAGCTGGTCAGCCAATCGTTTCCGGTTTACTACATCACCGGCGCAATTCATTCGACCGAAACCGGTTCGCCGACGGCGCTGATGGAGCTAGCATATCGCCTGGCAGTTGATGACAGTGCTTATATCAAATCCATCCGCGACAACATGGTTACTCTAATCACGCCGGTAGTTGAAACCGACGGGCGCGATCGCATGGTTGATATCTACAACTGGCACCTGGCACATCCCGGCGAAAATTATCCGTCACTTATTTACTGGGGACACTATGTCGCTCACGACAATAATCGCGACGCGATTGGGCTCTCATTAAACCTGACGCGTAACGTGCTCGACACGTACACCGGCTGGAAAGCGCAAGTGCTGCACGACCTGCATGAATCGGTTCCCTATCTTTACGACGACACTATCGGCGACGGTCCCTACAATGCCTGGGTCGATCCGATTCTGACCGATGAGTGGCAGATGATTGGCTGGAACAATGTTTCCGAGATGACGAAGTTTGGCATGCCCGGCGTGTTTGCGCATGGCGACTTTGATACCTGGTCGCCGGGCTACTTGATGTTCATCGCCGCGACGCATAACGGCATCAGCCGGCTCTACGAAACCTTTGGCAACGCCGGCGCTGACACAGTCGAGCGTACGCTTTCGCCAGCTGAATACTCCCGCACCTGGTATCGCCAGAATCCGCCGCTGCCGAAAGCAAAATGGTCGCAGCGCAACAACAACAATTATCAGCAAAGCGCGTTGCTGACTTCACTTTATTACTTCAGCAACAACAGCAAACTCTTTCTTAAGAATTTTTACCTGAAGAGCAAGCGCTCGGTATTGAAGCCGAAGAATGAAGGACCGGCTGCTTACGTTTTGCCCGGCGACGATCCGCGGCTGGGAAATCAGGCTGAGCTGTTGCGCACACTGCAAGCGCAAGGCGTAGAGATTAGTCGCGCGACGGCGCCGTTTACGGTGGCGGTGAAAGCCGGCAAGGCGGCCGAGAAAAAATCAGAAACGGCAACAACACCAGCCGCGTCCCCGTCGCTGAGCAAGGAACCGGTCGCCATTCCCACGCCATCCGATGCTGTGCCACGCGCTGCGGCGAGTCCCTCCCCAGCGCCAAGTCCGCAACCGACGCCTGCAAAGTTTACTCAACGGACTTTCCCAACCGGCAGTTACATCGTGCGCATGGACCAACCCTACAGCCGCATTGCCGACGCCTTGCTCGACTATCAATACTGGGCGCCGAACGATCCACAAACGCAAGTTTACGACGACACCGCCTGGACCATGGGCGAACTGGCTAACGTCGAAACGGTTCGCGTCCTGGACACCAAAGTGCTGACGGTAGCGATGGAGCGAGTGACCGGAGAAGTGCGCGCTCCGGCAGCGGTGACCGGCACCGGCTCAATCTTTCTTATCAATCACAACGCTGACAATGCGCTGGCACGGTTACGTTGGCGCATTCTGGAAGGAACTGTCGACGCGATGGAAGAGCCGGTCGAAGCCGCAGGCCGCAAGTTCAATCGCGGATCGTTTATTGTTCGTAAAATTTCGCGCGAGGAAATGGAACGCGCGGCCACGGAACTTGGCATTCAGGTCTACGCCGTAACCGAGCCGCCGACAGTTAAGACCCACCCAATCAAAGCTGCGCGCGTCGCGCTGATGCATACCTGGATCGATACGCAAAATGAAGGCTGGTGGCGCCTGGCATTTGATAAGTTGGGAGTGCCCTACTCTTACATCAGTACCCAGGATGTCGCGAAGGATGCTGATCTGCGTTCGAAGTATGATGTGATTCTCTTCGCGCCTGCCGGCATTCCGCAAAACGCGATTGTCGACGGCCTGCCGCTGTATGGAAATCCGTTGCCCTGGAAGACAACTTCGCTGACTCCGAACCTTGGCAAGATCGATTCGACCGACGACACCCGGCCAGGTCTGGGTTGGTCCGGTATCGCTAACCTGCAGAAGTTCGTGCAGCAAGGCGGCGTGTTTCTGGCTGTCAACGACACCGCGAACTTTGCGGTGGACCATGGCTTCACGCCGGGCGTGTCAATCGCGCGGTCCAATCGCTTGAGAGCTGTCGGGGACATCCTGCGCATGAAGACCGTCGACGCCACCAGCCCGATTGCCTACGGTTACTCGGACTCGCTCGCAATGTATTGTGCGAATGGACCAATCTTCAACCTCAGCAATCTTGCGGGCCGGAGCGGTGGTCAACGCCGTTCAGATCAACGCGTCACGGGTCGCGGCACGCCAGACGATCCCGATACTGTGCAGGGCCGGCCGCCCGCTGAAGTTCCCGAACCACCAAAAGCGGAAACGTGGGAAGCGTTGCCGCTGACTGACGAACAACGCCGCAACGCGATTGGACTAATCCCAGCGGATCAGCGGCCTCGCGTGGTGTTGCGTTACGCAGACAACAGCGACCTCTTTGTTTCCGGATTGCTGGATGGAGGCGACGAGATTGCGCAACACGCGGCGGTTATTGACTCACCGCTCGGCCGCGGCCACGTGATTCTCTTCTCGACGAACCCCATGTGGCGCGGACAGACGAAAGGCAGTTACTTCCTCGTCTTCAACGCGATTTTGAATTTTGACAATTTGAATGCAGGCAGGAAGCTGGACGAGAAGTAAAGAACGGAGCATAACTCAGCCAACCATTCGCCAGCACAACCGGAACAGATCTGGCGACTGGTTTCTATTTCAAGCCGGAAAGTGCCCGTCTTAGTCCCGTTCGTCACTGCGTCATTGGCCTGAAGAAGACATTCAAGTATTCTCCGCTCCATCTGATTTTTCGGACTCGTCAGTTGCGCTAAAACAGGCTGGAATTGAGTCCGCCTTAGCGGACGACCGAAAGTAGCCCAGCGATTTATCGCTGGGTAAAGGTTATTAATCGCGTAGTAGTCCGTGCAGCGGACGACTGAATCATGAGATGTCGCGGCGGATTTTCAGTCGTCCGCTCCACGGACTCGATTTCGTTTTCACTTTTAATCCCAGCAGTGAACTGCTGGGCTATTGTCATCCGTCCGCTACGCGGACTAATCCATCTACTTATAACCATTGTTTCACTCAACATCTGAAGGAGAAACCATGCTAAGTAAATACTCCCTAATCGCTTCACTACTTCTCGCCGTCGTCGTTGCGCTGTTGGCTCCTACCACGTACGCAACCCCAACCTCCCGGGCCAACGATAACGACAAAATTCCGGTCACCAGTTCTTCTGAAGAAGCGAAAAAAGAATTCATGCTGGGCCGCGACCTGGCGGAAAAGTTACTCATTCAGGATTCGATTCAACATTACGACAAAGCAATTGCGCTCGATTCGAGTTTCGCCGCCGCCGAACTGAACCGCGCTACTTCCAGCCCTACCGCAAAAGAATTTTTTGCCCACCTGAACAAAGCGGTAAGTCTGTCTGAGCACGCATCGGCAGGCGAGCGCCTGCAGATTCTGGCGACTGAAGCCGGCGCTAACGGCAACGTCGCGAAACAGAAGGAATACCTGGACCAGTTGGTCGAGCAGTACCCGAACGACGAACGCGCGCACTTCGCTCTGGGTGGTTATTACTTCGGCCAGCAGGAGTATCCGAACGCCATCGAACATTACCAGAAAGCGACCGCGCTCAATCCCAACTATTCGACGGCCTTCAACATTCTCGGCTACGCCTACCGGCAAGCAGGCGACTACGCCAACGCTGAGAGCGCCTTCAAGAAATACATCGTGCTCATTCCCAACGACCCAAACCCTTACGATTCATACGCCGAGTTGCTGTTAAAGATCGGCCGCTTTGATGAAGCGATCGTTCAGTATCAGAAAGCGGTGACCATCGACCGCAACTTTGTGAATTCTCATTTCGGTATTGCCTCCGCCTTGATGTATCAGAACAAACCCGCCGCGGCGATTACCGAGTTAGACAAGATTACAGCGAAGGCGCGAAGTGACGGCGAACGGCGCACCGCGATGTTCGGCAAGACGGTTATTTATGTGGATAGCGGGCAACTGGCGAAAGCGCTGGCGGAAGTTGATAACCAGTATGCGCTCGGCGAAAAAACGAGTGACGTTCCGGGAATGGCGGGTGATCTCCAACTCAAGGGCAACATCCTGCTCGAGATGGGCCGTTATGACGAAGCGATGGACCAGTTCACGCGTGCGTTGAGGCTGACCGAAGACTCAAACTTGTCCGCTGCCATCAAAAACAACACGCGCCGGTTTGATCATTACAATCGCACGCGCGTGGCGCTGGGCAAGAAGGACCTTCCGGCTGCGAAAACCGAAGCGCAGGAATTTTGGAAGTTGGCCGAGGCTTCAAACAACCCAATCCAACTCAAGCTGGCGCATGAACTCGGCGGCATGATTGCTTTCGACGAGAAGAATTACGACAAAGCAATCAGCGAACTCGAGCAGTCGAACATGCAAAATCCGCAGGACTTGTACCGGCT
>JBDTTW010000122.1:0-8519 GCA_039930405.1 bacterium | reverse complement strand
ATTAACCTCGGTGCCTCTTTGTGTTCCACATAGTCTGTATTGCAGGTTGAACTGGCAGTCGAGGAAAGTACGCACACAGACAATCCCTTTATTCGGGTGATTCGCGTTAATTCGACGCTTTCGCTTTCTCCATAAATATTTGCACCAGGTTAATCAACGTCTGCGTGCTTTTCTCCAGGCCACCGCGCGAATTGAATTCAAGTTTGCCGTGGAAATTCGCTCCGCCCGTGAACAAGTTTGGCGTCGGTAAATTTCTGAACGTCAGGTTTGAACCATCAGTACCGCCGCGCACGGCCAGCATGTAAGGCTTAACGCCGGCGCGTTTCGCAGCTTCGATTGCGTTATCAGTTAACTCGGGATAGTTCTTCAGCACTTCCTTCATGTTCTTATAGCTTTCTTTAACCTCAAGGGACACTTTGACGTCAGGAAACTTAGCCTGCGTCTGGGCCACCATGTCGCGCAGAATCTTTTCTTTTGCGTCGAGACCGCTCATATCGAAATCACGCAGCAATATCCTGACGCTCGACTTCTCGGTATCAACGACGCCGGTATAGGGATGAACAAAGCCCACTCGGCCCTCGGTCGTTTCCGGCAACATGTCGTGCGGAAACCGTCCCAGGAAATCGCCCAGCGCGTAGACCGAGTTGATCATGATCCCTTTGGCGGTGCCCGGATGTGTGCTCTTGCCAAGGAAAGTAACGGTCGCCTGGCGGGCGCTCCAGGTTTCGTTGGCAATCTCGCCGAGCGATTCACCGTCAACGGTGTAGGCGAACTTTGCGCCGAAACCTGCCACGTCAAACTTGTCGATGCCGCCACTCACTTCTTCGTCCGGGGTGAATGCGACCGCAATGGTGCCATGTTTCAGTTGCGGATTTTGCATGAAGGTGTCGACCATGGTCATAATTTCGGCGATGCCCGATTTGTCGTCAGAACCAAGCAGAGTCGTGCCGTCGGCGGTGATGATGTCGTCGCCAATCAACTCTTTCAGAACGGGACTCTTGGCGACCGTGATCACCTGCGTCGGATCTTTCGGCAATACGATGTCGCCGCCCTGGTAGTTTTTGTGGATTATGGGAGTGACATTTTCGCCAGACACTGCCGGCGAAGTATCCAGGTGCGAAATGAATCCGATGACCGGGACCCTGGAGTTGTCAGCGAGATTTCCAGGGACCGTTGCGTAAACGATTCCGAACTCACTGACGCGCACATTCTGGGCGCCAATTTCTTTCAACTCTTTCACCAACAAATTAGCGAGGTTAAGTTGCTTTTTCGTGCTGGGAATGGTCGGTTGATCTTCCGCTGATTGCGTGTCGATTTTTGCATAGCGAAGGAAGCGATCGAGCGCGGTTTCTTTAGGCGGCTTGAGGCTTTGCGCGTTAGCCGATACGACCACAAATAAACCGAGAATGAGTGCACAAGCTGATTTCATTTCCTTACTCCTCAGGGATATTAAAATGGGGGAAATGGAAGAGAGACCTAAGATAACCAAGGATGCGGGGAATGCAAAGCGGACTGGCTGAACCGCGACTGACAAGGTCGGTGTCCTTGAGTCAGCGGAAATTCGGCCGCAGAGTGCGCGGATAGACGCCGATCGGAATAAGCAAAAATGACCAGTTCGAATTAGTTGTATTCAGATTTATGTCATCCGCGTTCATCCGCGGCTAAGAAACATTGACCTTATCCAGCGCCGCTTGTAGCTCGTCGCGTTTCGCATTCAAAGTGCTTTCATTCGCATCAGCAGGAACAAAAATTGGCGGCGCGATCGTCACTCGAGCGCGAGTGAACGGCTTGGGAACCTGGAAACCGTCCCAGCTCTTCTTCGCTTCCCAAAAATGATCCGCGGTAATCGTGAACGGCAAAATCGGTTGCCCGGTCTTTTTCGCCAGCAGCACGGCGCCCATCTTGGCAACGTAGCGCGGACCCTTTGGACCATCGATTGTAAAAGCCGTGGGGCAGCCGGCGCGCATCAATCGCGTCATTTCGATGACTGCGCCGACTGCGCCGCGGGTGCTTGAACCGCGCGCCGCGCCGTAACCGAATCGTTGAATAAACCGCGCTATGTATTCGCCGTCGAAACTCTGCGACGTCATCACCACAATGCGGCGTTTACGCCAGAAATAGGTTGAAAGAAAAACGCGATTGTGCCAGAAGGTGTAAATCGGAATTCGCCCATCGCTGGTTGCGGCTTCCCAATGCTCCCAGCCTTCAACTTGCCAGCGCACCGTGCTGCCGATGAGTTTTATCAAAAAGAAGAAAGCCAAATCGGCGGCGCGAATCAGAAATCTTTTTTTCGCAGGATAGGATGACAGGTCGGCAAATTCATAAGCGCGCGCAATGGTTTGTTCTGCCGGGCGCGTACCTTTCAACTGTTCAGCAGAAGCTTGCATGGGTGAACTCAGAACGCTTGAGTTTAGCAGAAACAGACCGACGGGCTCTTGTGTATGAGGCAGACGTGGAACGCCGCTGCGGCTTTGCCGCCCTCCGTGCGGAAAGGCTTTGCCTTTCCGGCAAGTCGTCAATCTAGTTTCGAGGCTATGCCTTGAACAAGTCTAAGGCGCAGCCTTCAGAACAAAGAGATGAGCGACGGTAAGGCAGAGCCTTACCGCACGGAAAGCGGCAAAGCCGCGCTGCAACCAGGGGCGCCAGCAAGTGCAACTTGCAGATTGCACACAGCCCACTAGTAAAGATCCGCTTCGCCGGGCGGCCGCGTCTTCCAGCGCTTGTGAATCCAGAGCCATTGATCCGGATAAAGCCGCACCATGCGCTCGATGGCAGCGGCGAAATTAGCGGTGTTCACTTCAATGTCTTTGGCATGATCGCCGGTGCGCACCAACGCAACCGGCGGATCGCCATGAAAAAAGTAACGCTGCTTTTTTCTGTCCCAAACTGCACAGGTCGGAATCACAACCGCGTCGGTCTTCAGCGCCAGCGTCGCAATGCCGGCAGTGGTGCAGGCGAGCTTGCCAAAGAAAGGAACAAACACGCCTTCGTTGGGCTGGGTGTTAAGGTCGGACAAAATGCCGAGCGTGCCGCCTTCGCGCAACACGCGCAACGACTGCCGCGCCGCGCTTTTCTTATCAATCGCGCGGTTGCCAAACCTGGTCCGAATTCCTTCCACCATTTCTTCGATGCGCTCATTGTCGAGCGGACGCACCAGAAAACTAAGTGGATACTCGAGGGCTGACCAACCGAAGCTATGCAGTTCCCAAACGCCCAGGTGTCCCGTCAAAAAGATCACGCCGCGTTTGTTCTTCTCCGCCTCTCGCAAATGACGCAGGCCAACTTCGTCATACGCGATCAGTTTGCGCAACTTTTCCGGCGTCGCCTTTGGCAGTTGACTAAACTCGCCGAGCAGCCGGCCCAAACTCGAGAAGCTGCCGCGCAGTAATTGCCGGCGCTCTTTTTCGGATTTATCCGGAAAGGCTAGCTCCAGGTTGCGCCGGCCGGTTTGGCGCAGCTTGCCCGGTAGGTGGTAAGCGAGGTTGCCAATACCAAGGCCTACAGCGATTGCTGCCCGACGCGGCAACGCACCGAGGCTCCAGAGTATTGACCTCGCGAGCGCGTATTCGAGAGCTATTTGAGATTTGCTGTGTTTGGCCATGCCGTCGGATAGGACGCGTAGTGTAGCAAAGAGCAGACAGTAAACAGCAAACAGCAAACAGCAGACAGCAAACAGGCAAAGGCTCTTTGTGCCCCGGCGACTCGCTCTTTGCCCTTACCGCTTCGCCCTTTTGCGCTTACTTCTTTGCTTGGGCCAATGATATATTGCGGAACGTTGCGACCAGAGTTCTCGTAAAGTTCGTTGGAAGTGCCCGCATGTCGGCTTCGGGTGCTTGTGAAACTCTCCTAAAGTTCTCAGTGACAGAACGGAGCGGGATGCAGAAACGTAGGATTCTCATCATCGATAATAACGATGAACTGCGTGCTATTCTCGCCCGCGTCCTGGGTGAATTGGGTAATGAGGTTGTTACCACCGGCGATCGCGACGAGGCCCTCAGGCGTCGCGACATAGACCACTTCGATTTGATCATCAGCGATCTCGCCGACGACTCAAGAACCAACGGCCAACCTGTCAGCGAGTTACACCGCAAACATTTGCTCGCCGCCGTCGAAGCCAGCACAACTGAACCGACCATCGTCAAAGCTTTCAAGATGGGGGCCGTCAACTGCAAACGACACCCGTACGCTGAAGGCGAGCTGCGTGAAATTATCGAACAGACGCTGTCCTACAAACTTCGTTACGTCGACGATCGCAGTTTGCTTTCTCATACTCACGAAAAGATCGAGTTTGAACTGCCGAGCGATCTGGCGCTGATGAACGGCGTGCTGCAATACCTGCTCGCGCGTGTTGCGAAGTTGGGTTTAGTTGCGGCCGAGGGTTCGAATTTGTACGTCGCGCTCGACGAGGCTTTTGTAAATGCGGTCAAGCACGGCAACAAAAACGATGCAACCAAACTGGTGCGCATCGGCGCTGAGCTATCGCCAAAAGAAGCCTGCTTTACTATCGAAGACGAAGGCGAAGGCTTTGACGTGCAAACCATTCCCGATCCCCGTGACCCGGCAAATCTTTTCAAGTCGTCCGGCCGCGGTGTGCTGCTTATCTACAACATCATGGACGAAGTTGAGTACAATGCGCAGGGCAATCGCGTAAAGATGGTAAAGAGGCCGGACCGTTCGGCAGAAACTCAACTCGTTGAACCCGACACCGCTAACGACAAACACACCTCCAACGTCTGATACGTTCACTGGGCGGCGCCACTTCGCGCCGTTGGATTCTGACGTTCCCGGACAAATTTCATTTCTAAGGTCGTGGCGCTGGTGGTCCATCCCGGCCCTGCTCGGACTGATCCTGGTGCTCTGGTTCGTCGATCCGTTTATCGGCGACTGGGATGGGCTCGACTACACAATGCTGTCGCTGGCCGGCTATCCCTCGTCGATGGCGCTCGGTCGCAATCTATTCATTTTTGAGAACCACGCGCTTTATCAGTTGGCCCATCGCCTCTTTAACGTGCAACCGGAAAGCGCGTACCTGATTTTTAAGTATGCGGTTGTAGTGCAGGCACCGCTGGCATTAATAGCGTGTTGGGTTTTGGCACGTGACGTTACGCGATCGCTGCACGCGGCGACACTCGCAGTATTGTTCCTCGTGGCCTCGCCGGTGTTCGTTCTCTACGCCGGTCAGGTGATGACCGACGTACCATCCGTGCTGCTGTTGGCCGTGGCGCTCATTCTTCATTATCGCGGACTGCAACAAGGTCGCGTCTGGTTGGTGCTGGCCGGCGCGGCGTTATTGGGTTTGGGCGTCAACCTGCGCGAAACGATTGGCCTTTACGTGCCGTGGCTGGTGCTGGCTCCGTTCGTCAGCGGTTGGAAATTGCGCCGCCGGGAAGTTCTGATTGTAGCCGGCTCATGCGTGTTGTTTGCTTGTTTCGCGCTTGGTTGGTTTGGCTTTTGGTTTATTACCGACCCGAACTATCGCAGCATTTGGTATGGCTGGCGCGAGTCGATGGCGCAAGAAACGGCCCGACATCCGGTGACGGCCCGCAACCTGAAGCCGTACCTGGCGTATTTTTTTGTTAGCTGCCCCATGGTTTTTATTTCGCTGCTGCCGGCGCTGATCAGTGAATGGCGCGCGCGCAAACTGTCACCACTGCTTTTGCTTGCGGCTACGGGTCTGTTTGCCGATCTGTTGCTCTTTTTCAACTACAGCACCGCCGTCAACTGGCGCTACTTCTTAACCGGGATGCCGGCGATTGCGCCGCTGTCGGCTGCTTTTTTTATTCGCACTCTGCAGCGTCGTGTTCGCAGCATGCGCATCGTTTTTGGTTCGTGCGTGGCTGCGGTGCTGGTGCTCGCCGTTGTTTTCACTCTCTTGCTGCGGCCGGCGAGTCAACAATTTATCGAGCGGCGGGCGATGAGCAAGAACTATCGCTATCAGTTGGAAAAGCTTCCGCCCGATGCGGTCATGATTTCGGGCGCGCAAACCATCGCCGTCACCTATTGGCGAGCGATCGGCCTGGGCAAATGGGAAACGATTGGTACTGGTGGCGGTTGGCCTGGCAGTCAGCTCGTGCCCTGGATTGAAAACTACTTCGCGCAGGGGCGCCGCGTTTTCGTGGATACTGACCCGCGCTGGTGGCTGCCGTGTGGTTGGCAGCGTGACGAAATCCCGGGCATCGTGGATTTGCAAAAGAGCTTTAGTTTTCGCCGCGTGACGGAAACAATTTATGAGATAAGACCGCGCCGCGAGAGCGGAGCAAGCGACTCACCTAACCTGGAAAAATTACTTCCCGCGAACCGGCCGGAAGACACGAAGAAGTGTCCGCAAATAAGCGGCTAAGACCGGCAGGGTTTTCAATTAAGTGACGAAGATGCCGTACGAAGTTTTCCTGGCATTGCGTTATCTCGGTTCCCGGCGCAAGCACCGGCTGGCGCGCGCCACGACCTTGATTGCTGTGGTCGGAATCGCGGCGGGCGTCGCGTCGCTGATTGTGGCGCTGGCGATAGCTGAAGGTTTTCGCGATGAGATGCGCGACAAGATTTTGCGCGGCACTGCCCACATTACCGTAATGCGTGCGGACGGCCAGCCGCTGGCGGATTATCGGCAGGTAGCATCACAGGTCGCGAGCGTGGCCGGCGTTTTAGGCGCGGCTGGAACCTCCTATGACGGTGCGGTGATCATTGGACCAAAGGGTTCGGCGTACGGCGTTCTGCGCGGCATCGATCAATCATCTTCGCAAGTAACTAATGACATTTCTGCTACGGTTGTACGTGGATCTCTCGAACCAGTCTTCAGAAGAGACGGCGACGAACAAACCCTGCCGTCAGTTGTGCTGGGAGCCGAGCTGGCGACGCGCCTTGGAGTTGATGTTGGGGATACGGCGGATGTGATTTCGGCGCAGTCTGCCTATTCATCCCCGAACGCCAACCGGCGTCGCGTGCGAGTCGCCGGCGTTTCCCGCTCGGGCTTGTTCGAATATGACTCGACCTGGATTTATGTTTCGCTGGAAACGATCGCTGCTTTTACCGGCAACGCTCATGCGGCGTCAATGGTCGCGGTCCAGGTTGCAGACCTTTACGACGTCAAGCAAACGTCGGCGCACATAAGACAGAAACTCGGCAACGCTTATCAGGTTATTGATTGGCAGGAAGCCAATCGTCCGTTGTTCACCGCGCTCACGCTTGAGCGGCGCATCGGCATCATCATAATTGCGCTGATTGTTTTGATCGCCGCGCTCAACATTACAACTACGCTGATCCTGCTGGTCATGGAACGACGGCGCGACATCGCGATATTAAATGCCATGGGCGCGACGCCGAATGGCATCATGACAATTTTCGTGATCGAAGGCGCGATCCTCGGCTTGAGTGGAGCGGTAGCCGGAGTCTTGCTGGGCGCGATCGCTACGCTAGTTGCCAATCGTTATCACTTGATTAGTTTGCCGCCGGACGTCTATTCAATCAGCAGCGTGCCGTTGCACCTGAACAGTTACAACGTGATGCTTGCGGCAATGATCGCGTTAGGGCTGAGCATCCTGGCAACGATATACCCCGCCCGCGCAGCATCCAGGATTCATGCTGCTGAACTGCTGCGGAATTCGTAAAAAGTCCAATGTCCAAAGTCCAAAGTCCAAAGTCCAATGACGGAACGACGACCGGTTCAGGCAGTGCTGACCGGCGCGAACACAACTCCGAACAAGAAAACCCTAATCTGTCGCCAGCGGACATTGGACGTTGGACACTGGACATTGGACTCGTGGTCACCGATCTACGCAAGTCGTTTCTATCCCCGAGTGGCGAGCGCCTCGAGGTGTTGCGCGGAATTTCTTTTTCAGCGCGCTCGGGTGAAACGATTGCTGTTGTAGGAGCGTCGGGCGCGGGCAAATCAACTTTGCTGCACCTTGTTGCCGGCATCGAAGCGGCAGATCATGGAACCATCAGCCTCGCTGCGTTTGCCGTCCACACTGCTGGCCGCGCCGATTTGGCGCGTTACCGCAACACCCGGGTTGGAGTTGTGTTTCAGTTTCATCACTTGTTGCCGGATCTGACAGCCGCCGAAAATGTTTGTTTTCCGTTGCTGCTGGCTCGTAATGACCGGCGTCAGGCGATGCGTCGTGCTCACGAAGTGCTCGATCGTTTAGGCCTGGCGTCTCGAGCGTCGCACCGAATCACCGATCTTTCCGGCGGCGAGCAGCAACGAATAGCAGTCGCTCGCGCCTTGATCACGGAGCCGTTGCTGGTTTTGGCGGATGAGCCAACCGGCAACCTCGATTCAATCAGCGGCGCATTAATAGAAACTGAACTAATGACGTATGCAGCTTCTCGTCCCGCAGTCGTCGTCATGGCGACGCACAATCAGGATTTGGCGCGGCGTTGCGATCGCGTCCTGACATTGGAGCAGGGAAGAATTGCCGAGGACTGAGGTTCAACTGAAAAGAGACATTGTTTACGAGTTTATTACCGGGGAAACCAAACAAAGCTTTTGGCCCTCTCAGTGTTGGGTTATAATGCCGCCCAGT
>JBDTTW010000121.1:0-7501 GCA_039930405.1 bacterium | reverse complement strand
GAAGTTGCGACAGCGCGCATGGAGCCCGGCGTGCAACATTACGCGGTCGACCTCGTACGGCGAACTCGTTCTCATCCGTTTATTCATTATGGTGCAAGTCCGCGCGCTTCGGTGGCGTTGTTGTTGTGTTCGAAAGCGCTGGCAGCAATTCGCGGCCGCGACTTTGCGACGCCTGACGACGTGCGAGATGTTGCGCGTCCAGTGTTGCGACACCGATTGAGTTTACGCGCTGAAGCTGAGCTCGACGGCGCCACGCCCGATGCTGTGATTACCGACATTCTAAAGAGCGCGGAAGTCCCACGTTAGTTTGAAAGAGAAGAGCGGGGGCATGCCCCTTCCTGACCTGAGAGATCTTCGACGGTGGTCATGGCAATGGCCCAAGCCCCGCTTTGCGAAACACTTCTCTAGAATTCCGCTCAACTCTGAAGTTGACGATCACCTGGTTAAGCTCGCGGTCAGGAAGGCGGGCATGCCCCCGCTCTTGTCTGGCTTTTGACTTCTGACCTCTGACTTCTGACCTCTGTGCTTTCATGCGCTTTGTCTTCACCAAATTCTTCTATCTTCTCTTTGCCGGCGGCCTCATCGTGCTTTCCTTTTCCTGGGGACGGCCGTCCTTGCGCTGGGCGGCACTTGCTTACGACGCTGCGCTGATAATTCTCGCCATCGTTGATGCTCGTCGCAGTCCACTTCCGAGCGAGGTTCAAGTCACACGCGCGTTCAGCGGCCGCTTTGCGGTCGGCGCCGAAACCGAAGTCAATATCAGCATTCGCAACCTGCAACCGCATGCGATCACGCTGGTCGTTAAAGACGAGTATCCGCCGCCGATGAAGCTGTCGGGTTTGCGCGAAGCGAAGATCCGCGTTGACGCGCGTACGTCGGCAGCATTGGTGTATGGAGTAACACCTTCTCGGCGCGGCCAGTTTGAGTTTGGCAAAATCGCCGTGCGTTTTTTGTCGCGTTTGAATCTCGTCTGGTGCCAAAAGAATGTTGGCGAGGCGACGACGGTAAAGGTTTATCCAAACATGCGGCGCGCGCGCGAAGCTGAGTTGAAAGCGCTGGGCGCGCGTTCGTTAGTTGCAACTCATCGCAAGACTTCCTGGCGCGGCGAAGGTCGCGAGTTTGAGTCGCTGCGTGATTACGTTCGCGGCGATGAGCTGAGACACATTTCCTGGACTGCAACGGCAAGACGGGGAAAGTTAACTACCAGGCAGTATCAAATCGAACGCGACCAGACGATTCTGATCGCCATCGATAGCGGGCGTCTGATGACGGCGCGAATCGAGCAGGAAACGAAACTTGATTCGGCGGTGCATGCGGCGCTGGCCTTGATGTCGGCCGCGGCGCGCGCCGGCGATAACGCGGGATTGCTTGTTTTTGGGCGCAAAATCAAGAGTTTTCTCCCGCCCAGCCGCGGCCGCGAACACATGGATGCGGCGCTGGAATCGCTTTATGCGGTCGAGCCGGAAATGATCGAGCCTTCCTATTCGCGTGCGTTCCAGTTCATTGCCGCCCACAGCAAACGACGTTCGCTAGTGGTGCTGTTGACGGATCTGGTTGACGAAGAAGGTTCGAAGGAGTTGCTGACTTCGCTCAAATTATTACGGCCACGCCATCTGCCGTTGGTAGTGACGATAGCTGACCGCGACTTACGCGCCGTGGTAGCCGAAGCGCCGGCAAACGTTAAGGATCTGTTTACGCAGTCCGTGGCTGAAGAAATAATGTACCTGCGCGAAGCAGCCCTACGACGAGTCGAATCGCAAGGTGGTCTGGCTTTGGATGTAACGGCCGCGGCGCTCGCGCCCGCGTTGTTAGAAAAGTATTTGCAGGTTAAAGAAAGAGGGTTGTTGTAATACAAGCTGCGCTTTGTTCTTTGTACTTTGAGCTTCGCACTCTCGGCATTGCGTATTCGTCATTCCAAAGAACAAAGCACAAAGAACAAAGTACAAAGCTCAAAGCGCTAAACCCAGATGCCCGGAATAGTCGTCGCGCACGACGGGCATTTTCCTTCTGGTGTCACGCGCATCTTCCGAATCACATAACCGTACCTTTCCACCAGCAGCTCATCACACGTCGGGCAGTAAGTGTTCTCCCAGCGCCCAACTCTTCCCGGTAAATTTCCCGCATAGATGTAACGCAGTCCCGCCTCGCGTCCGAGCTCGCAGGCGCGAATCAATTGTTCCGCAGTCGTGTTGGCGTTTTCCGTCATGTGGTAGTCCTGATGAAACGCCGTCACATGCCAGGGAATATCAGGCGAGACTGAAGCAATGAAGTCGGCCGCGCGCTTCAGCTCATCTTCTGAATCATTAAAGCCGGGGATTAGCAGCGTCACAATCTCTTCCCAGAAACCTCGATCATGGACCATCTGCACCGTCTCAAGAATGTTGTCGACTACGCCGCCGAGCTGGCGGTAGTTCTTATCGTTCATCGACTTTAAATCGATCTTGTAGCAGTCGGTCCAAGGTCGCAGGTAATCGAGCACTTGCGGCGTGGCGTTGCCATTTGAAATAAACGCCGTGCGAAAGCCTTCGGGTCGCGCCTGCTTGAAAACATCAACGGCCCACTCGGCAGTGATCAGCGGTTCGTTGTAACTGCTGCCGACCATTGAGGCGCCGTAAGCCTTGGCCATGGCAACCAGGCGTTCAGCCGTTACGACCTGCGGCGAGGTGCCGGCCGCGTCGTCGCGTAGCGCCTGTGACGTCAGCCAGTTTTGGCAGTAAGCGCAGTGGAGATCGCAACCCAGCATGCCGAAAGTTAAAGTGTCGGAGCCGGGAAGCGCATGGAAGAACGGCTTCTTCTCCGTCGGGTCGCAGGCGAGAGCGGCCACATAATTTGTTGGTACGCGCAAATGCCCGCTTTCGTTAAAGCGAACTTTGCAGATACCGCGCTTGCCTTCTTTAATCAGGCAGCGATGCCCGCACGCGAAACATTTCAACGCGCGGTCTTCGAGATGTTCAGTTAACTCCGGCGCGCCCTCGGTGGTGAGCGTGTCGAGGACTTGAGCTAACGGAGCAGCTTTCGTGCTAATGGGCATAACGAAAAGCCTTTTCTTTGTACTTGGTACTCTGTACTTGGTATGAAGATAATGTTAAGACGAACCAAGCACAAAGCACAAAGCACCAAGTACAAAGCACTAAGTACGGGCCGGCGTCATGATAATTGAACAAATCACAGTCACAGCATTCCAACAGCACACGCGCATCGTCGGCTGTGAAAAGACGAAGCGTGCCATCTGCATCGATCCGGGCGACGCTTCGGAAGAAATTGTGGCCGCAATAGATAGACACGGGTTTGAGCTGCAGGCGATTGCGGTCACTCACGCGCACCTCGATCACATTGGCGGGGTGTCGGCCTTAAAGAAATTGAAGCCGGCGGCCGACATCATGATTCATAAAGCGGACGAGTTTATTTATGACGCGTTGCCGACGCAGGCCGCCTGGATCGGTGTGCCGCAGTCCCAGTGGGCTGCGTTGGGATTTGATTTCGAGACGCCGCCAAAAGTCGACGGTTATTGGGAAGATGGGCAGACTTACAAGGTTGGTGAGATTGAGTTTCAGATTATCCACTGCCCCGGTCACACGCCCGGCCACGTCGTCTTGTTCGAAGCAAACGAACGCAAGGTTTTCGTCGGCGATGTGCTGTTTGCGGGTTCGGTGGGTAGGACTGATTTGCCGGGCGGATCTACGGAACAACTGATGGATTCGATCAATAACAAACTACTGCCGTTGGGTGATGACGTGGAAGTTTATTCCGGGCATGGACCAGTAACCACGATTGGTCACGAGAGAAAAACAAATCCGTTTCTCACTGGGATGTACAAGCTTGGCGCCGGTAGGTTTTAAGAGCACCCACAGATTTCGCAGCTTACACAGATTAGTAAGAGCAAGAGAATTCTGCTGCGAGTGGATAGCTCCCCGCTCTATTCAGCCCCACCGCACGCTCAGACACGAACCCGCTCAGATTTTTCTCGATGCTTTCAATTCGGTGAAATCTGCGCAATCTGCGGATGACTAGGAATTATTTGTTGGTAGGGCCACGCAGGCGACTGGATTTCATTTCTTCCCATTTGTCCTTCAACTCATCCTTGAGCTGACTCGGTAACGATTCCACTGGAACATTATTTTGCGAGCAGAAATGTCGCCAGAGCACAAAGCGCAAATCGAATTGCCCGGTCTCTTCGGAGATTATGTTGTCGACGGGGGGTGGAGTTTTATTCTTGTTTTCGGCCATTAGTTCTTCACTCTAGTCAGCTTGATTGATTCAGAGTTTAGCAGCTTCTGCTGATTTAAGTTAATAGCCGAAGAATTCGGTACTAGTGCAGTTTGATTTTAGGCTACCTGGTGTCGTGGAGTCAGTACCGTCCGCGGTAGCGGATGGGTCGCCTCGCTGCGACATTCAAATTCGAATTGGCTGAGGTTTCGCTTGATTCGAGGGGCGCAATAAACAGTGCCCAGAGCCATCCGCTACCGCAGACGGCACTGACTTCATTGCCACTGCGAGCCTTTGACTCAAACTGCATCACTACCAAGAATTCGTAAGATGAAAAAGGCAAAAACGACATGGTCGTACGCCCGGGCGCCAGCGAAAAAGAAAAAGACGCGTGGCTTTCCACGCGCCTTTAAAATCGGAGGCCGGACGCACCTGCGAACGCCTCTCTGATTTTATTACCTGGGCATCAAGACAGTATCAACGACATGAATAACGCCGTTCGATTGATACACGTCGCCGACGGTCACAATCGAGGTACCCCCATTCTCATCCCGCAGAATGAGGTTCTTACCACTCATCCTTGCGGTTAATTTCCCGCTGCTCACCGTCGTAAGCTGCGCCGAGCCATGACCCTTTTTGATCGCCTTCATGATGGCTTTCGAGTCCATACGACCGGCAACGACGTGGTAGGTCAAAACCTTGGACAACATTGCCTTGTTCTCCGGTTTCAAAAGCATGTCAACTGTTCCTGCCGGCAGCTTAGCAAACGCCGCATTTGTCGGAGCAAACACGGTAAAGGGTCCGGCCCCTTTAAGCGTGTCGACCAGACCAGCAGCCTTGACCGCCGCCACCAAAGTCGTGTGGTCCGCAGAATTAACTGCGTTATCAATGATGTCTTTGCTGCGATACATCGCCGCACCGCCCACCATCGGGTTGTTGTTATGGCGCATAGCGTTGCCCATCATGTTGTCCTGCGCCATCGTGTTATGCGCACCCATTAGCGATGCTCCCACCAGCAGCATCATAAAAAACATTCTTCTCATCTTTCTTCCTCCCTGATTAGAAAACAATTTGTTTTTGCCTAGTTCTGCCAAATATACGGAGGCCGGCAACGCATTGGATTGGAAGGCGCTTGAACAAAAACACTAGAGAAGGAAAATCAAAACCTTTGGTTGGGATTTGAATTCACCTAATGAATTTGTCTGATTGTGTGTCGAGGATACAGAACCGAGTAGTCCGAGGAGGCAACGTTATACGCCACTTTTTAGATAGATCGCGCCGGTAGGCGATTGGACGCCACCTGCTGGTTCCAAGGTGATTGCGAACACAGCGCCGCTCATCGCCTCAGCCGGGACTTGATCCTGCAAACTGCCGTTCCCGTTCGTGTCCGTGGCAAACACTCTGCCTGGCATTGGCTTGCTGCCCATGATGTACCAAAGTTGATAAGCCTTACCTGCCGGAGCAGCCGGCAGACCTTTCGCCATAAGCATCGCATGACCAGTTTTGTCGTAAGCGATCATCGCGTGCGCGTCCGGCGCAACGTTGGTGCCGGCCAACTCAGTCATGCGTGACCCGGGGGTGGTTATCAATGCCAGCACTTCGCGTTCGTGCGCAAGTTGCTGCTGAGTGTCGCGCATCTCTGCAGATAGTTTGGCGATTTCGGTTTTAGCGGCGCGGTTCTGCTGCCAGATGGCGAAAAGCGAAATGGCTAGCGCGACTAAAGCAACTGACGCGGCAATGGCGTAATAAGAAGCAACAGAAGACCTGACATTTTTTTCAGGACGTTCAAAGGGGACGACCGTTGAACTACTTTGGCTTCGTTCGCTTTGAGCAGGTTGGATATTTTGAGAAGTGTTCTTGCTTACGCTGGGCCGGTTCTCGGCGTGAATCGCCGTAAGAATGCGTTCCCGAACCAGAGGCGATGGTTCGATGGGTGTGGCTTCAAAGGCAAGCAACGCCGCCGTCGCATCCCACTGGTTCGCTTCAGCGCGACATTCAGCGCACGTCTCAAGATGAGCCTGGAGATCGCGCGTGTCTGCGGCATCAAGCGCAGTCAGCGCCCTCGCCGTTATCAGCTCCTTGTAGTTGTCGTGCGTCATACTTATCCCCGGTCAGCCCAGGGCTTCCAGTTGTGTTCCCAGCGTCGTGCGCAACTTAATCATAGCCGCGCGCATTCGGGTCTTTACGGTTCCCAGCGGCGCATCGAGTTTCGACGCAATCTCCGATTGGGTTAGTCCTTCAAAATAAGCCAAGTGCAAGGTGCGACGCTGCTCCTCAGGCAACTCAGCCAAGGCCCGCTGCACAATCTCGCGCTGTTCGGATCTAACGGTGTCCTGCAGCGCGTCCGAAGCTTCTTCAGGTTGATCCTGAGCCGCTGAAGTGGCCATTCGCTGGCGCGCGCCGAGCTGGCGGAGACGATCGATGGCGCGGCTTCGGGTCAGTGTCACCAGCCAGGTAAAGGGCTTGCCACGCGTCTCGTCAAAATCAGCAGCTCGTCGCCAGACTTGCAAGAATACCTCCTGCAAAATATCTTCCGCTTCCTCGCGGCTACCTAATATACGAACCAGCAGGCCAAAGAGGATTACTCGGTATTGGTCGTACAGGCGAGCTAACGCCGCTTCATCGCCGCTTGCGATGGCATGAAGTAGCCCCACGTCAGATATTTGTTCGGTCTGCACTCCCGACATTCTACTCACTTGATATACGCGGTTGCGCTGCGCCCAGATTGCTTAACGAAAGGATTTGTAGAAATAACCTGGTGGGGGTAGAAATCTGGGGGACCAGGAGAACGTTGCCAAAGCTAAGAAGGATTGAGGGCGAACACTTGGGTCCGCCCTTCTTTTAGAATAACAATTCAGTTGTTGTTGCTGGCCGGGGCAAGCCTGCGACCGTCACGCTATCGTTATTTCATCCGACAGATATACATCCTGAATCGCATTCAGCAATTCGATGCCTTCCGCCATTGGACGTTGAAACGCCTTACGTCCCGAGATTAGTCCAGTGCCGCCGCCGCGCTTATTAATAACTGCCGTCCGCACTGCTTCTGCCATATCGCTGGCGCCTTTGGATTCGCCGCCGGAATTGATCAAGCCGCAACGGCCCATGTAGCAGTTGGCAACCTGGTAACGCACCAGATCGATGGGGTTGTCGGTCGTTAATTTCTCGTAAACGATCTTGCTTGTCTTGCCATAAGACTTGCCCAACTCTTTTTCCACCGCCGGGTAGCCGCCGTTTCGTTCCGGAAGTTTCTGCTTGATGATGTCGGCCTGAATGGTTACGCCCAGATGATTTGCCT
>JBDTTW010000120.1:0-2158 GCA_039930405.1 bacterium | reverse complement strand
CGAGCGCGAAATGCCGGTGCTGCGATTGATTCGCGAGCGCTTCGGCGAAGAAAAGCCGCTTAAGGGCGTCAGGCTGGTTGCTTGCGCGCATATCACTACTGAGACTGCGAACCTCGCGCGCGCCTTGCAAGCCGGCGGAGCCGAAGCCGTTTTGATTGCTTCCAATCCCCTTTCCACCCAGGACGATGTCGCGGCATCGCTGGTTTCCGATTGGGGCATCCCGGTCTACGCCATCAAAGGCGAGTCGACTGAAACCTACAACCGTCACGTGCGCACCGCACTCGATTTTCATCCGGAGATCATCATTGACGACGGATCGGACGTCGTCGCGACAATGATCAAGGAGCGCGGCGATCAAGTTAAAGAGTTGATCGGTTCGACTGAGGAAACCACTACCGGCATTCAGCGTCTCAACGCGATGGCCGCGGCTGGCGTCTTAACGTTTCCCACAATCGCCGTCAACGACGCGCAGACCAAACACTTCTTTGACAATCGTTACGGTACCGGGCAATCAACGCTCGACGGCATCATCCGCGCGACCAACATCTTGTTGGCGGGTAGAAACATTGTGGTTGTCGGTTATGGCTGGTGCGGTAAGGGTGTCGCCCTCCGCGCGCGCGGCATGGGGGCTAATGTGATCGTTACCGAAGTCGACGCGATTAAAGCTGTCGAAGCTGTGATGGACGGCTTCCGCGTCATGCCGATTGCTGAAGCGGCTTCGTTGGGACACATTTTTATCACCGTTACCGGTAATCGCCACGTAATCGACGGCGAGCATTTTGCGAAGATGCGTGACGGGGCGATCGTTTGTAACAGCGGCCACTTTGATCTCGAGCTAAACCTGGTCTCGTTAAAAGAACAATCGGAAGAAGTAGCCACCGTTCGACCATTTGTTGAAGAGTATAAGCTCAAGACAAACGGTAATCGGGTGATGGTCCTGGGTGAAGGCCGGTTGATTAATCTTGCCGCCGCTGAAGGACATCCGGCGAGCGTAATGGATATGAGCTTTGCAAATCAGGCGTTGTCGGTTGAATACCTGGTGAAGAACAAAGGCGAGCTCAGCCCCGGCGTGCATCTGCTGCCACCGGAAGTCGACACCGAGATTGCGAGTCTTAAACTAAAAGCGCTCGGTCTTTCGATCGACACGCTTACGGCCGAGCAACTCGAATACATTTCCAGTTGGGAAACGGGCACCTAGGCTGAGTCAATCGGTTTATCAAGCAGTTCAGAGTCAACGACGGTTGGTACTCTGAACTGCTTTTTGTTTGGTAGCGGGCCAGAAGTTCGGAGTCCGACTGTCATGTTGAAGCTTACGTGCGGATGCGAGAAAGAAAATAAGTGCCGGCGGCTGCGAATATGACTGGCGGCGACCAGGCCGCAACCTCAGGCGGCAACAAGCCATGATTCCCGAGTTGTTGGAAACCACTGCCCATTCCCCAGTAGGCGATACTTACGCCAACGGCGACGACCAACGCGACAATTGCTCCCCTCTTGCCAAACGCCAGCGCCAGCGGCATGCCAATAAACGCCATTACAATCACACTCAAGGGACTTACGTACTTGCGTTGCAGCGCCAAGGCTAGCGCGCCTGTGTCACTACCCCGCTGCCGCGCGGCGCGCAGATAGCCGGCCAGCGCGGTCACACTAAGCTGCGACGGCTTATCAATCGTAGGCCTGAAAACCGCAGGTGCTTCAACGTGATCGAGGGCGACATCGGCTTTCGCTTGTCGTTCAACGACCATGCCGCGCACGCTAACCGTTTCCCCATCCTTCACCAGCAGTTTGTCATTCGCCCATACGGCAGTCTTGCCAATTATCACGCGGTTCAGATGCACAGCTTCGTCGTCGAGCTCGTAAATGCTCGGCTCACGCAGCACTTCCTGCTGCTCGTCAAATTCGTAGGAATACAAACGCCTGCTCTCGACGGACGCCAACCACTGCCGGCCAGTTCCCGTCATTGCGCGGGGCTGGCCACCGCGGATGCGAGCACGCAACGCTTCCTGCTTTACGTTAGCTGACGGCATCAAGTGTTCCTGGACCAGCCATGCTCCCGCTGCTGCTGCGATCGCAAACAGCAACCCGGGGAGCATTAGGCGATAGACGCTCTGTCCCGACGCCCACCAAGCTACGGCTTCGCTGCGGCGAGCCAGCAGCGCAT
>JBDTTW010000119.1:0-10141 GCA_039930405.1 bacterium | reverse complement strand
CAGGATCAAAGCCGTCGCCTTTTGGCTGCGGGTAGCCGACAAAAATTCCTTCGGGCGTGAATGCCGACAATGGTTTGGTAATGCGACGCGACTTGGCGTAGTTGATCTTGTCGATTGCCATGTTGAACGCGCGCCGCACGCGTAGGTCATTCATGGGCGGCTTGGTGACGTTCATCAAGATGTAAACGATCGCTGCCTCGGCGCCGTCCATGTAATCTTTCTTAGGACGCACCACATCCAACCAGCCGTTGGGCACAACGTGATTGTTAACTGCGTCAACCTCGCCGACCTTATACAAATTCATGGCAGTGGGACTGTCCGACGAAACCATGAAATGGATCTCGTCAAGGCCCACATTCGGGGCGTCCCAGTAAATCGGGTCACGTTCAACTATCAGTTCGTCGTAGTGTTTCCACGCCTTAACCTTGAATGGACCACAGGTGACAATATTCTCCGGGTCAGTCCAGCGCTCGCCAAATTTCTCAATGATCTTGCGCGGCACTAAGCGGAATAATTGATGTGCCGCCAACCCGCTGAAATAAGGTGCGGGTTGCGACAGCGAAATCCGCACGGTGTAGTCATCGACAGCTTCAACGCCGATGTCTTCCGCCTTTATTTTGACGAATTCTTTGCCGGCAACCGCGCCCTGAAGTTTGGCGTTGTTGGTTAATAACTTCGTGCGCGCCTTTTCAGAGCCCGGTAACGTCAGCCGGGGCGGCGAATGCATGTACTGATGAAAAGGTGTGTCCGGAGCGCCGGCAGGTCCCTGCGTGTTTGGTTTGATCTCAGTTGTGTCGGGAGTAATCGGTTTCTGACTTAGCGGCTCGCTTAATACAGCCCCCTCTTCAGCGAAATCCTTTTCCAGCAAATATTGATTGGTCGCCGGATCACGGACGAACACCGAGCCGCTATTAAAAGCCTCGGAATATCTGATGGTGAAAGCAAGGTAAGCATTCTTTGACGCTATTTCGGGAGAAAGAGCGCGGCGAATGCTGTAGAGAAAGTCCTGGGCGTTAATCGGATCTCCGTTGGACCACTTCGCGTTTTGGCGCAAGTGAAATACAAATTCCGACGAGTCATCATTGATGTCCCAGCGCTCAGCGAGAGCCGGAATGGCCGCCAGGGTTTTGGGATCGTATTCAACCAAGCCCTGGTACAGAGCCATGTAAATTCGCGCTTCCGGCTGGCCCGAGCTGATCGCCGGATCCAGCGACTCAGGCTCATCGCCATTTATGTAACGCAGAATGTTGGTGGCCGGCGGCGTGGTGCTGCCGAAGAACATCGGATTGGTGGCCATGGCGCGACAGGAAATCGATCCCAGCACCAGCGCTACCAGCACCAGGCCCGCGAGCAGTTGTCTGTAGTAAAGACTAGCCATCGTTTTCCGCAGCCACAGATTTTAAAGGGGGAATGTCAGACGGAAGTTAACACGCAAAAAACGCATTATCAAGAATCTTGTGCCGCCACCGCCTGAGATTAACGAGCGTTGCTGCCTGTAGGAGAGGCCGGCGGTTTCCAATTTCCATCAATTCGGACTTTTTTTAACGACGGTGCGTCGAGGGCGTTGGCGTCAAAGCCGCTGACATACGGTTTCACCAGCGCGTACGAGGAAGCGAAATAAATCGGCATGACGCTCAGGTCATTTAGTGCCTGTGCTTCAGTATCAATCGCCGGAAGCGTGGTTGAACTTCTGCCAATCGGGGCCAGTGACTTGGTACTGCTGTCGGCGGGCTCGGCCGCCTTATTCAATCGTTCCGTCTCGTTCGCTGCGGCCGTTCCGGGGTAACCTTCCCCGAACAGCATACGAATATTCGTAAGCTCATCAGTTGTCTGCATCACGATCCCGCGCCGCACGACATCAAAATCGCCAGAACGAATTGTCGCTTCATAATCGTCCCAATTCTTAATCACCAACTCCGTTTGAATATTTAAGACGCTGCGCCACATGGCCGCAATGGCCTGGGCCACCACGCGCTGTTGTTCATTCCGATTAACCAGCAGGCGAACGATCGGAAAGTTCTGGCCGCCGGGAAATCCTGCTTCGGACAATAACTGTCTGGCCCGATGCTCGTCCTTCTCCAAAATGTCGGACTTACCAACCACAGACTTGGGCGCCTCGGTTGGAGTCTGCGGCAGGAAGCGTTTCGCGGGCTCGGTGGCTCCGCCAGTTTCATCGGCGCTGATGCGATCGCGATCGATGGCAATGGCCAGCGCTTCGCGCACACGAACATCGTCAAACGGCGCGCGCGCGGTGTTGAAAGTGTAATAGGTCAACGCGCCAAAAGTTGTGCGGCGAAAATCTGTGTACGGCGCCAGAAGTTTTATCGCTAAGGGTTCAAGCGCGGCATTTGTTACAGCATCAACGCCGCCGGACCGGTAAGCCGCCAGCGCCGATTCGGTGTCTCGCGCGCCGACAAATTCAACGCTTTGCAAGGTAACCTGTTGCTTGTCCCAATAATTTTCCGCGCGCGCCAGCAACACGCGCTCGTTATTAGTTTGTGCGACAGCGAAAGCGCCGTTGGAAAGCAATCCGCTGGCGGACAACCTACCAGCCGGCGCATCGACATCGAGTTTCACCGGACGAAAAACGGGATGGGCCACCAGCGCGGGAAAGTTCATATCAGGCCGGCGCAGGCGGACGCGTAACACGCGGTCCGAGAGCGCTTCGGCGCCAAACACAGGTTGCGGTTCGCGAGCGGCTGCCTGGTTCGAACCGCTTGAATGCGGTGCCAAAGCCGGTTGCGCCGGTGCCTGGCCAGCAGGGACAACTGGTTTCTTTTCGGCGCCTTCAATGTTGGCAAGCAAGTCAGTATGCGGGGCCAGTTCGCCCAGGTTCACCGTGCGCTGCCATGAACGCACAAAATCTTCAGCCGTCACCACCGCGCCGTTGGACCAACGTGCATCGTCACGCAAATAGAAAGTCCAGGTGCGCCCGCCGTTCGACGCTTCCCATTTCGTGGCGACTGCCGGCACCGGCGTTAAGGTCTGCGGATCGTAGTCCGTCAGGCCTTCAAAGATTGCGCGCACCAAATCAGTGTCGGGAGGCGCGGCGGCGAAGGCCGGATCAAAAGTCTGCGGCAGCCCGCCATCGCTCCACCTGAACTGCTGACTGTTCGGCACGACCACACGCCCGTAATAAGGATCGACAGTCTCGTTCAGAAAACAACTGGCGTGGCTAAATGCGAGAGTCACCAGCAGAGTGGCGGCTAAAAACGCGCGACCAGATTGCCTTCCCGGCAGAATGTTTCTGATAAGCCTCATTGGTTGTTTCGTCTTGAAAGCTCTAGTCAGCGCCAGGCATTCGTGGGCTCAAAACGGTAAGCGCTGCGTAGACGTCTTCAGTTTGCCGGCGCGTGTCGTCAAAACCTTCTGAAGTATCGATCAGGTAGTCGGCAAAAGTTTTCTTTTCTGCCTGGCTTAGCTGCGCGCTGATTCTCTTCTCTGCTTCTTCGCGACTAAAATTGTTACGCAACATCAGTCGCCGTAGCTGAACGTCCGGGCGGCAATGAACAACAATCAGCTTATCAAAACGTTTGTAACCGCCTGATTCGATCGTCAAGGCCGCATCTACGACTGCTATACCATCCGGGTCGACCGCTTCCCATTCGCGCAGTAACTCATCCTGACGCGCAATAATGTATGGATGCAGAATTGCATTAAGTGTGCTGCGTCTTCGCGCGTCGCCGAACACCAACGCGCCAAGCTTTGTTCGGTCAAGCGCACCGTCGGCCTGCAAGACTTCAGCGCCAAATTCGGCGACTACCTTTTCCAGCGCAACAGAATTTGGCTCAACCACTTCCCGCGCGGTCACGTCTGCGTCAACGACGTGACAACCAAGCTCAGCGAGCACGCCGGCCACAAATGATTTGCCAACGCCAATCGATCCTGTTAGTCCGACGCGCAACATGTCTTTGAGTAAGAGTAAACAGCAAACAGCAAACAGTAAACAGCCGGCATGAAGATCACTTTCGGGGGATTCGTCGAGTCAGCAGTTTCGAGTCGCGTCAATTTCTGGCTGTTTGCTGTTTACTGTTTGCTGTTTACTTCCCTGCGAAGCATCGCGGCCTTCACCGTGTTTCGCATCAACATCGCCACAGTCAGCAAGCCGACGCCGCCCGGCACCGGTGTGCGCCGGCCAGCGACCGCGTCAGCCTCGGCCGGATTCACGTCGCCCACCAAGGTGTAGCCGCGCTTTGAAATTGTCTCAATTCTCTTTTCCGCATCCGCGCCAAACAATTTTCTTGCCACAGCTTCATCAGTCACGTTGTTCATGCCGACATCGATAACGGTCGCGCCCGGTTTTATGTGCTGGCGGCCAATGAAACCAGGGCGGCCTATGGCGACTATGAGCAGATCGGCTTGGCTCGTTACCGCCGCCAGATCGCGAGTGCGCGAGTGACAGACTGTGACTGTAGCATCTCGTTGCAACAGCAGTTGCACCATTGGCCGTCCGACAATTTGACTGCGGCCAACTACGCAGGCGCTGGTGCCGGCGATTGGTATTCCTGATCGATCCAACAATTCAATCACGCCGGCGGGCGTGCACGGCGCAAAAGTTGGCCTACCCAACGCTAGTCTTCCCACGTTAATAGGATGAAACCCGTCAACATCCTTTTGCGGATCTACTGCTTCGATGATTTTGTCCGCGTCGATTTCCTGCGGCAGGGGAAGTTGGACCAGGATGCCGTCAACGTCGTTGCGCTCGTTGAGCGAAACAATCAGTTCCAAAAGCTCGCTAGAGTTTGTGCTGGCCGGTAGCGCGTGATGTTCCGACTTGATGCCGACCTGCTCGCAGGCTTTTATCTTGTTCCGTACGTAGACTGCTGAGGCCGGATCATCGCCCACGAGGACTGCCGCGAGGCAAACCTTGACCTGATGATCTTTCCATAACCTCTCGCTGGCGCCAGCCGCTTCCAGTTTGATCTGCGCCGCAACAGCAGCGGCGTCGAGCAATTCCGCGTGTCGCACCGGATTAGTGTTTGTGAAACTCTGCGTAGCCATGTTCTGAGACTTGGTCCTTTTAACAAGCGTCGAGCTTTCGTGCTAGGTTACACCGAGATTGCTTTTATTAGTTAGCGTGGATCACAAATATTTATGAAAACGTTTCGAACCGTCATTCTCCCGCTCTGTATCATCACGTTCGTCGTTGTTTCCGGTTGTCGTCACCAGCGCCAGCATTCGGCGACAGAAAAGCACTACGAGTTGAAGGGCAAGGTCGTAGTGGTCGAAAAGGACCAGCACCTGGTCACCATCGCGCACGAAGATATTAAGGATTACATGCCGGCGATGACGATGCCGTTTACCGTCGGCGAAGACTGGTGGTGGGTTTTCGAAGTGCCGCTGGTTCCAGGCGATCATGTCACGGCCACTCTGGTTGTGGATGGCGCCAAGTCATGGCTCGAGGATGTAGTGATCGCAAAAGAGGCTTCTGATAGCGCCGCGCCGGTTAGCGGCGAAGGCATGGGCCCGAAGGTAGGCGACGAAATTCCGGACTACCGGCTGGTCAACCAGGACGGAAAAGCGATTCGCCTCCACGACTACCGCGGCAAGGCGCTCGTCCTGACGTTCATTTACACGCGTTGCCCAGATCCGGACCAATGCACTTTGATGAGCAACAACTTCGCGACCATCGATCAGGAACTGCAGAAACAGCCCGAGCTTTACGCGAAGACGCATTTGCTGAGCATCAGTTTCGATCCTGAATACGATACGCCAAAGGTGCTGCGCAGTTACGGAGCGGCATTTACCGGTAGATATTCAGACGAGACGTTTGCCCATTGGGAATTCGCCTCGGGCAGTGCGGACGAAGTGAAAGGGATAGCGCAGTATTTTGGGATGCGCTATTACCTGGATTCAGAAACTGGCAACCAGCAGGTGATTCACTCGCTCCGGACCGCGGTCATCGGCCCCGCTGCCAAAGTCATCAAGGTTTATCGGGGTAATGATTGGAAGCCTGATGAAGTTGTGAACGAACTGCGAGCCGCCGTCGAAACAAAGAAGTAGCTGCGGATGAGCGCGGATCAAGAAGCTTTGAAAAGTAGGAAGACCCTCTCTGTGCGTCCTTTGTGTTCTCTGTGACTCGGTGGTGGCTTACTTTTATGGCTGAACGACTCTCACCACAGAGGCACAAAGTTCACAAAGGACGCACAGAGAAGCCAGGGTTCGCACGGATTCCTGAATGTTTCCGTTTTTCTGAGGCGCGTCCATCCGCGAAAATCCGCGGCTCAAACTTCTCTACCAAATCTGGCAACGCTTATCCGCGGGTCGCACCATTGGATCGCCCGCCTTGCATTGGAAAGCGTTCGCAAACAATTCCATGTTCGACAGCGGCCCATTGACACGAAAACGACCGAGCGGATGCGGGTCGGTTGCCACTCGCAGCCGCGCCGCTTCGGGCCGAATGTTCTGCGCCCAAATCTGCGCGTAGCCTAAAAAGAAACGCTGCTCTGGTGTGAAGCCGGCGATCACTTTTCCCGGTTTTCCGTGGAGCGATTTCTGGTACGCCGCATAAGCCACCGCCAGTCCACCAAGATCTGCGACCGACTCACCAACGACCAGCTTGCCGTTTTGGTTCAAGCCTGGTTCCACTTCGTAACCATCAAACTGTTTGACGACGCAGTCAGTCCGGTCCTTGAATTTCTTGAAGTCATCAGCTGTCCACCACATGGCGAGATTGCCATCGGCATCAAAGCGCGCGCCCGAATCGTCAAAGCCGTGCGTCATCTCGTGGCCGATAACAACACCGATGCCGCCGTAGTTGAACGCATCGTCTGCTTTCGGATCGTAGAAAGGGGGTTGCAGTATCCCAGCCGGGAAAACGATCTCGTTGATGCTCGGGTTGTAGTAAGCGTTTACGGTCGGCGGCGACATGCCCCACTCGGTTTTATCAACTGGCTTACCGATCTTGCCAAGGTTGCGCTTCACTTCAAACTGTCGCGCCGAGATGGTGTTGTTGTAGAAAGGCCCGCGACTAACTTGCAGCGCTTCGTAGCTGCGCCACTTGTCGGGATAACCAATCTTGCGAATGAAGGCATCGAGTTTTGAAATCGCCTTCTGGCGCGTTTCCTGACTCATCCAACTCAGTGTCGTCAGGTCGGAACGGAGCGCATCAACCAGGTTCTTGACCATGTCCTGAGCGCGCACACGCGCCGCCGGCGTAAACGTTTTTTGAATGTAGAGCTGGCCCAGCGCCTCGCCAAGCGCGCGATCGGTGCTAACAATACAACGACGCCAGCGTGGCTGCATTTCCTTCGTGCCCTGCAAATACTTGCCCGAGAAGTTGAAATCCTCCTGGACAAACTTTGCCGACAGCGTTCCGGCTGTCGAATTGAGCAGGTGCCAGCGCAGATACGACTTCCAATCATCCAGTGAGATGGCCAACAGGAGTTTGTCGGCGGCTTTGAAGAAGTCAGGCTGGCCCACATTTATCTTGTCGATGGTCGGCAGACCCACGCCGTCAAAATAGTTGCGCCAATCGAAGTGCGGCGTCAGCGCGCTCAACTCAGTCCGGTTCATCGGGTGATAGTTCGCCTCCGGGTCGCGGCGCTGCACGCGCGTTGACGAGTTTTCCGCCAGCTTTGTCTCGATAGCAACCACCATTTGAGATTCCGCGGTCGCGCGATCCGGCACGTCGCCCAGCAACTCGAACATGCGTGCGACGTGCTTTTGATACTCATCGCGAGTCTGGCGCGACTTTTGATCATCCTTCGTATAGTAATCACGGTCTGGCAGGCCCAGCCCCCCTTGCGCCGCCTGCGCGATCACAGCCCGGGAGTTTTTGAAATCCTGCGCGCCGCCAAAGCCAAAGACCGCGGGAATGCGATAAGCGTGGAAACGTGCGATTTCCGACTGCAGCCCGGCGAGGTCGTTGATTGCGGCGATGCGATCGAGTTCGGGCTGAATCGGCTGCACCCCTTGCGCCTCGATGCCCGGCTCGTCCATGCAACTGCGGTAATAATCAGCGATCTTTTGTTCGTTGGTTCCGGCTTTCAATGATTTCTTCGCCAGCAGTCCATCGAGAATGCCATGAAGCACGGCAATGTTTTGCTCGTCCAGGACTTCGAATCTACCCCAGCGCGAGAATGCCGCAGGAATTTGATTCTTCGCGGTCCAACCGCCGTTCGCATATTGGAAAAAGTTCGCGCAGGCGGAAACGCTGGTGTCCATATTGCCAACATCAAAGCCAGGAAGCTTTCCAGCTTCGATTGTCGGTACAGACCGGAACGGCGTGTTGGTATGGGCCGCTTCGCTTGGATGGTTGGCGAAGGCGAGCGAGCAGATCAAGGCCGTTGCGATCGCAAGTATTGAAAGGAGCTTACGCATGATTAGAGTCCTCCAGATCGAATTGCTTGAAAAGTGGGGGTATGAATTGGGGGTCTAGCTAGAATCCTGCACGGCGGCTTCCTTGTTGACTAATCAGGCAGCGCCTTTGATCTTCTTAATTTCTTCGGTCAACACTGGCACCGCTTCAAACAGATCGCCAACAATGCCGTAATCGGCGATGTCGAAAATCGGCGCCTCGGGATCTTTGTTGATGGCCACGATCGTTCCGGAGTTTTTCATGCCGACGAGATGCTGAATGGCGCCCGAGATTCCCAACGCGATATAAAGCTTGGGCGCGACGGTTTGTCCCGACGATCCAATTTGCCGATCAATCGGCAGCCATTCGGCATCGCAAATCGGGCGCGAGGCCGCCAAGTCTCCGCCGAGCGCTGCCGCAAGTCTCTCCGCGAGCGCCAAATTATCCTTGCTCTTGATACCACGACCCACGGCAACGATGATGTCCGCCTTGCTCAAGTCGACCGCTTGTTTGACTTCCTGAAAAGGAGCTTCCGGCGACATTCGGATTTCGCCAACCTCCACAGCCATTTCCTCAACTGCCGTACCACTTCCCTTTGCTGCCTGGTCCGGTCGATAAGCGCCCGATTGGAAGGTTGCAAAAACCGGCGCCGCGCCATCGGACACAACATCAGCGTCGAGCTTGCCGAGGAAGATGCGACGCGTGAATGTCAGCGTCGTGCCCGCGGCCTGCGCGCGAATGCAGTCGCTGATCAAAGCCTTTTCGAAACGTGCGGCAAGTTTCGGGGCGAAGTCGCGCACCAAATATGTATGGGGAAAAACGACGAGCTGCGGATCGAGTTTGCGCACGACACTTTCCATCGCGTCGGTGTAGCCGTCGGGCGTGTATTGGGCCAACTTTTCGTTCTTCGCCTGAATGACCTTGGCCAAGTCGTACGCTGCGATCTCCTGAGCCAGCGCGGAAACGTCAGCGCCTGGGATTACGGCGGTGACTGGTTGCTGCAGTTGAGCCGCAAGAGTTTGCGCCGCGGCAATGGCCTCAAGTGAAGTCTTGTTGAGCGCGCCGTCGCGGTGTTCGATGAAAACTAAGATTCCGTTACTCATAATTTTGGGGGCATAGACTTTAGTCTCTGCTGTCTCACCCTACAGATCGCGGTCCAAACCTTTGTGGTTGTGTAGACAGACACAGGCTAAAGCCTATGCCACTCAAATCACGCCACTTAAAAAACGCGCGCTTCTGTGTGTAGTTTCTGCGCCAGCTCAGCCGCGCCAGCTTTCGCATCGCCGTTACCGAGTAACTGCGTCTGCTTGGTCTTCTGCGGCAGATAGATCTTCTCAATGCGCTGATGCGTTGGACGATTCACAATCTCAGGGGCCGGCGTTACTTCCTTAAGCTCTTTCTTCTTGGCAGCCATGATGCCTTTAAGTGTTGCATAGCGAATCTGGCTAATGCCCGACTGAATCGTCAGTAGCGCCGGCAACGGCATCGAGTACCATTGATACCAACCGCTTTCCAGTTCGCGCTTGACGCGCAGCTTGTCGCCCGAGGCATCGACCTCAATCGCAATGGTCGCGTGCGGCATGCCCAGCAGTTCGGCCATGATCACGCCCGTTTGCCCGTAACCATAATCGTCAGACTGCAAGCCGGTCAGAACCAAATCCGGATTTTCGTCGCGAATCGCAGCGACCAACGCGCTCGCGGCGGCATACGGTGAAAGCTGGCCCAGGTTGTCGCCAACCACATGAATCGCTCGATCGGCGCCGCGCGCCAGTGCGTCTTTGATCACGCTCTTCACGCGCTGCGGTCCCATGGAACAAACAACCACTTCGCCGCCGAGCTTTT
>JBDTTW010000118.1:0-9578 GCA_039930405.1 bacterium | reverse complement strand
AGCTCGTACTCGGTGCGCCGCCGCACGACTTCGCGGCGAAAGTCCACGAAGCACTCGAGCATCTGCTTAAGGTTGAGCACTCGCGGCTGGCCGTTGACGATGGCCAAATTGATAACGCCGAACGACGACTGCATCGGCGTCAGCTTGTAAAGTTTGTTGAGCACAATCTGGGGCACCGCGTCGCGCTTTAACTCAACGACGATACGCATGCCGGTGCGGTCCGACTCATCGCGCAGGTCCGACACGCCATCGAGCTTTTTCTCGTTGATGAGTTCGGCGATGCGTTCAATCAAGCGGGCCTTGTTGACCTGGAAAGGAATTTCCGTGATTACCACGGCATCGCGTTCGCCTGTGCCGCGACCAATGCGGTCAATTCCCGCGCGCGCGCGCATCTGAATGATTCCGCGGCCGGTCAGATACGACTTCCTGAGCTCTTCGCCGCCATAGATAAAACCGCCGGTGGGAAAGTCGGGCCCGGTCACGATTTTCAACAAAGCTTCGATAGCGATATCCGGCTTCTTTAACACAGCCAACGTGGCATCGATAATCTCGGTAAGGTTGTGCGGGGGAATCTTGGTAGCCATCCCGACCGCAATTCCGTCTGAACCATTCACCAGCAGGTTGGGAATGCGCGTCGGCAGCACCTTAGGCTCGCTTAACGACTCGTCATAGTTTGGTTGAAAATCGACTGTCTCTTTTTCCAGGTCAGCAAGCACCACGTTAGTCACGCGGGCCATGCGAATTTCCGTGTAACGCATTGCCGCCGCAGCGTCCCCATCGACCGAGCCAAAGTTTCCCTGCCCATCAACCAGCGGATAGCGCATGGAAAAGTCCTGCGCCAAACGCACGATGGTGTCGTACACCGCCGTGTCGCCGTGCGGATGGTATTTACCAATCACGTCACCGACGATGCGAGCGCTTTTCTTGTACGCCTTGTTGTAGGTGTTGCCGAGTTCATGCATTGCCCACAGCACGCGCCGGTGCACGGGCTTCAGTCCATCCCGCACGTCGGGCAGAGCGCGTCCGATGATGACGGACATTGCATAGTCGAGATACGATCGCCGCATCTCGTCTTCGATGTTTATATGATCGCGTTCAGAAGTGGTTTCCATCCGTTAACCTTTCCAGTACAATCCGCCCGCCGTGGGACTTCATTTTGCTAAACTTAAAACATCCGGTTTGCGACCTAACCAGCCCCGGCCAGTCAGTATGCTTTTCGCGTCTTAGAATGGTTGTGGTTCGCGCAGAATCAAGTTCAAAATGGGCGCTCTGAAGTAAGAATTATTGTAGTCGATCGGACGCCTCCGTGGCAAACTGAAAAGGGACAAAAACCTAATAAAATCAAGGGCTTCGGTTAAGATTTAGCTTTCGGGAATTGCGCTTATGCCCCGGCGCCAATAGTTTTCTATCCGCCCCCTTAATTCTGGACGATCAAGCTCGAATCTTCACCATGACTGAAGAGCGAAAATGGAAGCGAATACGCGAGCGGTTGGAGCTCAAATTACCCGTGCGCGTAAAGTGTCGCGAAACCACGGATTTGGAATGGACGGAGATCACGCGGCTGATCGACGTGACGCCGTTTGGCGCCGGCTTTACCTTGAAACGCCCGGTGGAAAAAGGGCGGCTGCTGCACATGACCATACCAATGCCGCGCCAATTGCGAGTATTCGATCATGTTGAAGATCAATACCGGGTGTGGGCTTTGGTGCGTTACATCAGACGAGCTTCGTCGGGTTCCACGCCGCAGTTTGAAGTTGGCGTTGCCTTTATCGGCAAACGGGCGCCTCGGAGTTATGAGGAGAATCCTGCCAAGCGTTATGAGATTGGGTCCATCTCAGCTGAGAGTTTGAGTTCACTCCAGGAATGGCAAGAGACGGAATTAGCATCTTCCGACAAACGCAGCTTGACTCGCCATAACATTCCCGTCGACATGTTGATTGAAACGCTTGATGATAAGGGCGCCGTAGAAATGAGCGAGCATACGGTCACCGAAAACATCAGTTTGCGAGGGGCGGCGATTTATACGACACTCAACTTGCCGGTTGGCCGTTTCATCCGCCTGTCGAGCGAGCAGTACAAAGTGACTGTCTACGCAGCAGTGCGCGCCAGCAGCATGGGACCATCGGGCGTCCCGCGGGTTCACGTCGAGTTTGTCGATCGCGAGTGGCCGCTGTAAGAACTGCTGACATCCGATTGCGCGAGGCTTCCTCATTCACGCGCGGCATGAGTGACACACAAACATTGGCAAGACAAAACTCCGACGATCGATCGAAACGACGCGACGCAACGCTGCCCGCGGGATTGATTGGCTTGCTGCGTCCGGCAGTAGGCGTATTTAGCCGGGCGATCTGGCGCTTGGAATTCAAAAACACGGAAAATATACCGACTGACACCGGATTGATTGTCGCTGCAAATCACCAAAGCTATGGGGATCCGTTTTGGCTGGCAATTCCCATTAAGCGGCCGACGCGATTTCTGGCCTGGAGCGAAGCGTTTTCCTGGCCCATCGTTGGTAAAGCTATTGGGCTACTGGGAGCGTGGCCGCTGCAGGTTGAGGGTAGCGACCCGGCGGCCATTCGACGTTCGTTGAACTGGTTGCGCGAAGGCGGCGTGGTGGTGATTTTTCCGGAAGGTGGACGGGGACTGCCGGACGGCTCGATGATTCGCATGAAAGGCGGCGCCGTACGCATGGCGCTGGAAGCGGACGTACCCATTCTTCCGGTGACCATTCGCGGCGGAAACAAGGTCTGGCCCGCTGACCAAACGTTGCCGCGACCGGGAAAAGTTGAAATCATCTATCACCCGGTTATGCACGTCGAGCAATTGCCTGGAGAAGAGACGCGCTCCTGTGCGCGGCGTGAGACGGCCCGGCTGGCCCAGATCATAGGCTCGGCCCTCTAACTGTTCAGCAAGCGCATCATCGCATCGTGCACGTGCCCATTCGTGGCCAGCACTTTGGGCGTGTAGATATCGAGCGGCGCGCCGCGATAATCCGTCACGCGCCCGCCCGCTTCCTCAAGCAACAGCACTCCCGCTGCCACATCCCACGGATTCAGCCCATCTTCCCAAAAACCATCAAAGCGGCCACAGGCAAGATAAGCAAGATCGAGCGCCGCTGAGCCGTCGCGTCTGACAGCTTGTGCATTCATGGTGAAGTTTATGAAGTCGCGCGCAAAGTTTGGCCGCTCGCGCACATTGTAAGGAAAACCCGTGCAGAGCATCGCGGCGTTCAAATCAGCGACGACCGAAACGCGCAGCGGCCGTTCATTCAGCGTTGCGCCTTGACCCCGTTCAGCGGCAAACATTTCATCGCGTGTGGGATCGTAGACAACACCTAATTCGATCACGCCGGCGTGCTCGACTGCAATGGAAACGCAAAAACATGGATAGCCATGCGCGTAGTTTGTGGTGCCATCAAGCGGATCGATGATCCACTTCCAATCGTTCTTTCCCCCAGCGCTCTCGTCGCTGGCGCCTGACTCTTCAGCCAGAATCGCATGGCGCGGGTAATGAGACTTAATGCGCTCGATGATTAGTTTTTCCGCCGCCAGATCGGCTTCGGTCACCAGATCGATGTCGCCCTTGTTTGATACCTGGGCGCGCCCCAGGCGATCGATAAGCACACCACCGGCTTCGCGCGCGGTCTGAATGACGAAGTTAAGCAAGCCTGGTCTCTCTTTCAACCGGAATCAATTTCAGGGGTAAGCTGTAAGCATATAGCAAACGTTTAGCTCCCGCGAAGAGCGGACTAATTTTCTCTGTGCGTCCTTTGTGTTCTCTGTGGCTCTGTGGTGGGCAGTCGCTAGTAATGATCCCCGCCGAACACCGAAAACTCAAAGGCACGCACAGAGATCAGATTCAAACAAAGTATTGCTCATGCTTCACCTGCCATTGACATAACTTTTGGGCGAGTTATCCTAGTCCACAAGATTTCTGACTCACCGCGCGCCAATTTTTTTCTCGACCAAGGAGATATGTCTTCATGAAAAGGTCCGCTTCATTTCTGCTCGGCATGATTATCTTCGTCGCCGCTGCCAACGCAGCTTTTGCCTGGGGCGACGATGGCCACCAGACTGTCGGCAAGATCGCTTCGTTGCGTATCAGGCCACGCACAGCTCAAAAAATCGCCGAGATTCTTAAGCCCGGGGAAACGCTCGCGAGTATTGCCACCTGGGCCGATACCGTTAAAGAGCGCGTCGGCAAAACTGATCCTGATCCGGATACAAACGCGTTCCTCCAGGACGTGGTCCACAACGAAAAGAATCGTGAGTGGCACTACGACGACCTGCCGCTTAATTGCAAGAACTATCAAACCTGCACCGGGTTCACTCCGGACAATGACATTGTGCACCTGCTCAACGTTTGTATCCGCACTCTGCAGGGGCAGCCTGATCCGAATCACCCGTTGACGAAACGCAACGCCTTGCGCTTGCTGGTCCACTTTCTCGGCGACATCCATCAGCCATTGCACGTCGGCTGTGGCTTCATCGACGTCAACGGACCCAATCACACGATATTGATTGTTCGCGATCCTGGAGTAATCAAACAAAAGAACCTGCCCAGCGATAAGGGAGCCAACGATCTTGTAATTGATGGTGATCGAAAGAACCTGCATTCGTTTTGGGATTTCACTTTAGTTACGTCGCTGATGAATGTGGTTGGGCAGGAGATCACATCTGACACGTTGGGAACTTTCCTGGAACAGAATGTGAAACCAAAGGGTAATTGGAATCCGCATGGTCCAGTCGGTACCTGGGCCGCACAATGGGCCACTGACTCGCTGCGCCAATCGCGGGATCATACTTACGGGTCGGTCAAGATCAGCGGCCAACGAACGATACCCGTTCTCAGCCATGGTCAACCGGTGGTGAGAGATGGGCAGCCAGTAATGCAAACCGTGTTTGATATTACTCGTGCAGCCAATTACGAAACAGCAAACCGCGAGTTGGTACGACTACAACTAGCGAAGGGCGGTTATCGTTTGGCAAAGCTGCTTGATGAAATCTACAAGCAGTAAACAGTAAACAGTAAACAGCAAACAGCCGGAAGCTTACGGCTGGGTCCCGACGCTCGGTTGCTTTCACTGTCTGCTGTTCACCGTTTTACTGTTTACTGTTTGCTGTTTGCTGTTTACTGTTTGCTGTTTACTGTTTGCTGTTTACTGTTTGCTGTTTACTGTTTGCTTTTTGCTGTTTGTATGGCTGGAGGAAGGCGAATTCTGTATAGTTCCTCGCGGTGTGGAGCATCGGCCAGTTGCTGACGAGGAATGTCAGGTCCTGCTATTCGAACCGGCTACCACGCTCAATACCGGCAACGTTCAAAATGAATTTACTGTTCCGGTCCTCGGTACGATCTGAACAAAGCGCTATAAATCTCGTATCCAATAAACGAACCAAAACTGAAACTTGGAGGCTTACAACGTGAGCAAATTTCTTAATTTCCTCGCCGCATTCTTGCTGGTCACTTTGCTGACTGGTCAAACGGTGCTGGCACAAAACCCGGTGGCGATAAACGCAGCGACCACCGCCAACGTCGGCAGCGCAACGCCAGCGACACCGGCAGCGCAAATCGCCAGTTCGCTTGCCTCTCTGCCGGAAGCCGACGCGATTATCTACATCAATCCGCAGCGCATACTCAACGAAGCGGTGCCAAAGTTTATGCCCGCGAAAGATGTCGAGGACATGCGCAAAGGTTTCGAGATGGCAAAAACACAAGCGGGTGTCGATCCTACCAAGATCGATTACATCGTGATAGCGGTTCGCTTTAAGAAACCAACAGCCGACCTTAACTTTCAGCCGCCGGAGTTTCTGGCGGTGGCCAGTGGCAGCTTCAATGCCGACTCCTTGCTCGGGCTGGCGCGCATGGCTTCGCAAGGCAAGTTGCGCGACGAGAAATACGGCACCAAAACATTGGGGCTAATGACGATCGATCCGATGGTGAAAATGGCCGAGCAGAACCCGTTGCTCAAGTCGTTTACGGAAGTGGGCATCGTTTCACTTAACGCCAATACGATTGCCGTCGGCACTCCCGGTTACCTGCGAGCTGCCGTCGACGCCGGCGACGGCAAGGACCGCATCAGTGCCGACACGTTGAACTCGTTGGTGCGCGATCCTAACGCTCTGCTCAGCATTGCGGGCGCACCATTACACGCGTTCGCGAAGACTTTCGGTATGCTGGGCACTGAGACCACTGCGCGCACGCCGCGATGTGACACCAAGCTTGGGGATTTCTACGTCGCCCTGACCATGGACGCCACAAATTTCATGCTGCGCGGCGTCTCAAACGCCGACAATCCTGACACGGCAAAGATCATCAGCAGGCTTTATTCAAGCTTGCTGGCATCTGCGACGCAATCCATCCCGGACGCCACCGCCAAGTCGCTGCTCAAAGGCATCACCATCACCTCCGAAGGAGACGACATACTGTTTAGCGCTGACGTGCCTCAGCAAATGGTCGTCGAATTGATCCAACAGCAGATGAAGAAACCAGCGACCACCAGTCCGGAACCGGACAAACAACCGGCCCGGAAACGGCGCGTAAGACGCCGAACACACAAGTGAGATTCGGCCGCGGATGAACGCGGATGAAGAAAGAATCTGAGACAGAAGAAGTATCACAACTGTGCTTACTGTTTTAGTCTCCGGTTCGCGTTCATCCGCGAAAACCCGCGGCTAATTAATGTTCACCCCTGGTTCAAAGGCCACGCATCGCGCGTGGCTTTTTTCGTCTGAGCTCTGCCGCCATGAACAAATTGTCATTTCGCAATTAAGTTGCAATCTCGACTGTCGCTCTCTAATCCCTTCAATAACTTAGACAGCTTGTAGTATCACTTTCTTCTGCTTATCCCACGTGCAATTCCGCCGGCCGCGTCGGCTCAAGTTTTCCTCAAGGATTTCTCAAGCCACCCCACTAGATTGTAAGCGTGATCGTAGCTAATTCTTCGACTACTAGTTCAGTTCGTAGCTGTGTCGTTTCACTGGACCCTGTTATTGGGTGTCCCCCGACCTCAACCATGTTTCCATTCTGAAGGAGAGCGACCATGTACCGAAGGCTGCAGAATTCTAAACTTTTCACATTGAGTTTGAGGTTAAGACTGGCACTGCTTACAGCTTTGTGCTTGGCAGCCTGCGCGGCAAGTATGTTGTTCGTGCCTGCTTCGTTCAGTGCCACACCGGCGGCAGGCACAATCTCAGAAAGCAACCCGACCGTGACGTGGACCGGCGCGATTATGCCGGCGAACCCGGATCTTCTGAATTCGCCAAGGTGCGCCGGCACGAACGCCAGCGCCTGCGACAACTTCAACATTACGGTTGTTCCTCCGTCGGCTGCCTATGGGCCATACGTTGTGGAAATTCGCCTTCAGCCTCAGGGCGACTGGGACATGGAAATTTACAATCCGAACGGCACTTACCGCACCAGCTCAGGGAACGGTGTTTACGCCGCTGAAATTGTTACGCTCTACAACCCTCCCGGGGGCGCTTATCGGATCGCGGCTTTCCCCTTTGCTCCAGTTGTGGGAAGCGATGGCAATAGCTACGCGGCGACCGCAGAGTTAAAGCATCAGGCGCCTAACGGCACTTCTCCCGCAGGAACAGAGAGCGTGGCCTACGCCACTTTTGCGTGCCCCCCTGGCCAGTCGTGCACCAGTGATTTCGGCGAGCCTTCGATCGGATCTAACTGGAAAACAGGGAGCGTGATGTTTGCAGGCGGCGGCTCGCTGAAAACATATAAAATAAACTTTAACGACCAGGCTTCACCGACCACCGCCACTTGGACCAACGTCAGTGGAAATCAACACATTGCCACTTCTCCCCGAGCTTTTGCGGATCCAATTCTTTTCACCGATCCGCGCACCGGGCGTACTTTTGCGGACCAACTGGAGGGACTCACGCCGTTCTCTACAATGGAATACACGGATGATGACGGTGGTTTATTTATTCCCAGCCAGGGATCAGGTGTCGCGTCCGGCATCGATCATCAAACTATAGGTGGCGGCCCACTCGCGGCGCCGCTGACGCGCGATCCGAATTTACCAAGGCCTGCTTATCCAGATTCAGTGTATTACTGCGCTCAGGCTATGGGTCCGGCCAATTGCGCTCTCAGCCTTGACGGCGGCGAAACCTTTGGCCCTTCAGTACCGATGTGGACGACTGAATGTGGCGGACTTCATGGACACCTCAAGGTCGCGCCTGACGGCACAGTCTACATACCGAACAGAGGTTGCGGCGGTCGGCAAGGAATTGCCGTCTCTACGGACAATGGGATTAGTTGGGCCATTCGAACAATTCCAGGCACGGGAACGGGTGAAAGCGATCCTTCGGTAGGCGTGGCCACAGACGGCACAGTTTATTTCGGGTTCGTCGATGGCGATGGCCACCCGAAAGTCGCAGTCACTCATGACAAGGGCGTCAACTGGGACACGCTTGGTGGCGCAAAGTTCATGGACGTCGGGATACCGTTCGGCATTCAGAACGCGGTTTTTGCAGCCACCGTGGCCGGCGATCCACAACGCGCTGCATTTGCGTTTCACGGCTCGCCTACCGCCGGTCCTTTTCAGGATTCAAGTTTTAACGGCGTCTGGGACCTATACGTCGCTGAAACCTTTGACGGCGGCGCAACCTGGACCACTTCAAAGGGGTCACCGGATCCAACGCAGCGGGGCTGCATCTGGCTCGGCGGTGGTAGCAACCCCTGTCGAAACTTGCTCGACTTTATGGACGCCACTGTCGATCAGGCGGGTCGTGTAATTGTCGGGTACGCGGATGGATGTACTGGCGGATGCGCGACTGATCCGAACAATACGTCTAAATCAGTTTGGGCAACTGTCACGCGACAGTCGGCTGGCAAGCGAATGTTCGCGGCATTCGATCCCAACGGCACACCGACACCGACACCTACCCCGACTCCAACGCCAATACCATCTGGTGGCGTGTTCTATCTGCACGGCACACCCGCCGATGAAGCAAACAAGAAGCAGGAGCTTACCGATCCATCTTATCGAGGGACGGCAACGTTTGATCAGAACGCAACGACTGGCTCCACGCCGATTGCGCAGACTACCCAGCCGGTTGCGAATCATGACTTTGCAGGAAATTCTCTTGCGGCCTATTGGCGAGGTTCGTACACGGGCACTGTCAATGGCAATTTGGAATTGAACCTGTACTGGGCCACACCGAACGCCGATGCCACCGTGCAAGGCGCGGAAATGGAAGTGAGTGTTTTCGCCGATCCTGATTATGTTGCCGCTCGCGTTCAGCCACAACATTTGATCGGCCGGTCAACAATCACACTTGGTTCTGTTACGCCGGTGCCCACGCTTATCCAGAGCACTGTGCCGGTCAGCGGTCAAATAAACGGTGAATTGTTAATTCAAATCACGCCGGGATTTGTTAATACGGGGTCGGGTCTTTTGATTCTGTATGATGCAACTACCACGGCGTCGAATTTCAAACTAAACAGCGCGAATGGGACGCCGAGTCCGACGCCGACGCCAACCGCGACAGCAACGCCAACTCCATCAGTCACGCCCACCCCCGTCGCAGGAGCGCCCACTTACCAAAACTATTATCCGCCGTCAG
>JBDTTW010000117.1:0-12533 GCA_039930405.1 bacterium | reverse complement strand
CCAGTCAACTTTGCGTAGTCGTCAAACTCGACGCCATCGATCAAGCGCGAGCCAAAGCCTGTATCGCTGCGATCCAGCGTCTGGCCGATGGGCGTGGCGGCGCGCACACCTTCGATGGTCGCAATCTCCCGCGCCCGCGACACCGGCAGCACGAAAGGTGAGCCGCCGCTGAAGCTAAGCGTGCCGGAGGCGCGGATCATGATCTCCGCGCCGATGTTTGATTCGCGACGTCCGCGCTCACGCAACACGCCGTGGGCCAACCCGACAGTAAACACAATTAGCAACACGCCAACGCCAGTCCCCAAAATGCTGACTGCGGTGCGCGCGGGACGGTGCGCAATATTTGAGAGTACGAGGCTATCCATAAGTTTTCGTAAGTGTGGGCTGCGATTTAAAAGGCGACCCCACGCGTTGGGCAAGGTTCGCCAGGTCAAAATCAACAGGCCAATGGAGGTCCAAACTATCGTGCCGGCTTTGCGAACCAGCGCGAGCGCGACGCCGGTCGCGGCAACGAAACCGAGCGCTTGCAAGACGACTTCAGTGCCGCCTTCATAGACGCCAATGGTCCCTGGCACAAACGCGAAAACAAAATTGATGACCTTGGTGAGCGACTCAATTATGTAAGCCTGCGCTAAATGGGGTGTAAACCCCAACAGGCGCAGCGTTACGTAAACTTCCACCACGCTGGAAACATGCGCCAGCAGGTTGCACGCCACCATGCCGAAGAATACGCCCGGATGGTGTTTGTAAAAGTCGTAGACCTTCGACTCGATGTGATAGATATGTTGCCGCCGCTTAAGTATTACTTTGGGACTCAACCGCAGGCGGGCCATCAGGTCGATGATCCAGGTTAAGAGCATGATGCGCCGGCTAGCCGCCAGCGCCGCAGCCACGATACCAAGCGCCGCGATTACCGCGATCACTATCAAAGTGTCGCTTACCAATGGCGGCAGGTGATAAGTAAACAGCATCACGCAGGCGCCGCTGAGAATGAAGAAGACGACCGATAGATTGTAAATAAGATTATCAACGACGAGCGCGGGCACGCCATAAGTTAGCGGTACGCGCTTGCGCAGCAATGCCACTTTGGTCGCCTCGCCCAGCAATGGTCCGGTGAAGGTGAGAAAACTAATTGCTTCACCGCCCAGCCGAGCCGCAAACGCCTGAAAGAAATTGAAGCGCCGATGCTCGGCCGGAACCGCAGCGCTCATGGCGATCGTCCTCAGGACGTGGCGCGTGCCGCTGATTGCGAGTACAAAGAAAAACCCGAATCCGATTTTGATCAGGGCATCGAAGAGCGGTTGCAGTCCTACCTTTTTGATCACAAATACGAGCAGACCAAGGCCCAGCAGGAAGGCAATCGTTTGCAGCCAGAAAAAGGATCGGCGTGAGGCGCTGGAAGTTACAGGCTCGTCGTCGGCCAATGCTTCAAGTTCTTCTTGCCAGTCTTCGGCGGGCTGGTTTTCAGGGGTCGTCAAGGAGATTCAGTTGCTCCGGTCACCGCGATTTTTTGAATTTCCGGTTTAGCCATGACTTCCCGGACCACACGACCGGGGAAGCGACGAAAACCTTTGTCCCATAGAACCGGAATAGGGTTGCTATCATCGCGTAAATTTCCGGTCAAGGCCAGCACAGTTGGCACAAAGCTCAGACTGTCGTAAGGCTCGTCAACCACCAGTCCTTGCGGAATACTGGTCTTGCGTCCGCCGGCGAACATCAAGGTCGAGTGCGTCGAAACCCGAAAGAACGAGCCGTGATTGCCGCCGGGGTTAAAGCCGCGCACATCGAAATTCCAGTGGTCGTTCGCCACAATCAATATGTCAGCTTCAATGTTGTCCCGTTGCCGGCGAACAAAGCGGCGCATTAGTTTTTCACCATTCGTGGACGGTTGGTCATCTGCGAGGCGCCCAATCGTGTGAAAGCCCAACTCCTCATACAACCCAATCAGGCCGTTGGAATAAGTAGTCTTGTGAAGCGCGCGCAGCCATTCAAGGTCGGTGTGCCATTCGCTAAGCCAGGCAGTCCGATCTTCCAGGGGTATCGTCAGTTGTTGGTCTTCGAAAATCTTGAGAGGGAAGTCCGCGTCCCACGACGCAGTTTCAAAATGAACCTTGCCATACTGGTCCTGCGTCAGGTTCTTAATCGGCAGATAACGGAAACTCAATCGTCCGCCCGCTTCGCTCCGCGCCAGAATTAATGCCTGGCGATCACTTCTTTCATAGACCCAAACCGCGTCGGGAGTGAGATTCTCATCGCTAACCAAAGGTTTAAGGACTTCGGTGGGAACGCGCAGCGCCAATAAATCGACCGGCTGTTTGCTGACTTGCGCCTGCACGTTGTTGCGAACCGACTGGCTGTGAAGCAATGAGAAGTAGTCGATGCGCACGAAACTCTTGTCCCTATCCAACTCCCCGGCGGCGCTAAGCGCCAACCCGGCTGGATTGATTCCGGCGACGTAATTTTGCAACTGGTAAATGCTGTTGCGCTCGCCCATCGCACGCGGCGCTATGAGCTCTTCAGTCTTCAACTGCGCCGGGTTAAAGCCGGAACGTTGAATCCCAAGCAGGTTGTTCATGACGCGAGCGTACTCGCCGTAGCTCCGCTCCTGACTGAGCCAGCGCGCATGTTGTGAACACACGCGTTTGGCCACGTCGTCGCGTCCTGCCTGCACGTCTGCTTGCGAAAACTTTTTCGGTTGCTGCGCACACAGTTCCCGTTGGCGCTCGATGCCTCGATGCAGCTCAGCCAATTCTTCGTTGAGTTGATCAAGGTCACGTTGCCAGCCGGGCCGCCTGCGTTCCCGCGTCGCGAAAAACTCATCGGTCAATGCGCTGCGGATGGCAGAAGAAAGATCAGCACGTTGCAACTGCTGCCACAGAATCTGCAGTAGATTGAGATCGGAATCGCGCAGGTGCAGCGACGCGCGTTCGTTGCCGTCAAAATCGAGCAGGGCGGTGGGATAGTCCGCACTCTTGCCTTTCAAGTAATACGAATCGCGCGCCGGCGTAATGATTGTTTGTGCAAATGGACTCATGCCCTTGATTGCATAATCCATCAGCAAGCGGCGCTTCGTCGCCACATGATGGCCTCCGCCGGCAGCGTTCCCCAACAAGTTGACCAGGTTGTAGCCCTGACTGTAGACGCCCTCCTTCGAGTTGACGCCGTGATCGGAAACAATTATTAGCGTTGTTTCCTCGGCCAGCGGACTTTGCTGAATGGCTGTCCAGATGCGGCCAAACGTGGCATCGAGTTGCTTCATAGTGAAGAGTTGCGACTCGCGGTCGTTGTTATGGTGCGCGCGGTGATCGAAATCCGTGATCACGAGCTGCAGGTAACGCAAGCGGGGATTGCCGATGCCGTCAAGCAACTCGCGCACAAACTGATCCGGCACAGCACTGGCCAGATCAAATCCGGTGGTCCATTCGTCAAACAGATCTTTCGGGCCGCGCTTTAGTTTGTTTGCCAGCGCTTTTTGAAAAGTAACGAAGCGCGGGCCGCGCTGGAATAGCGACAAGGTGGCAAAGCGTTCGTCGTGAGGAAAAGCATCGGTCAACAAAGGCACGCCCAAAGAATCAAGCACCTCAACGCCAGGCATATCGACGCGCGCGCCGATGGTTGTGTCGACGTAGAAAGGAATGAAATTCAGATAATCGTGCGTTTGCAGAGTGTAGCGATCAAATTCGACATTGCCTTTTATTTGCAGATGCTGGCCAGTGTCGATAAGCGACCACGAGGGCGCCGACAAGCTCATGCCCCGAACATAAAAGTTAGCAAGTCGCGTCCCGTGCCGATAAAAAAGGTAATCGGTCCAGGGCAGCTGGCTCTTGCCGGTACTCGGGTTTCGCTCCTTTACAAAACGGTCTACGACGTCGTAAGGAAGACCGTCGCATTGCACCACCACCACCCGCTTTGCCTGGGCGCAGGTAAACGCCGGCAGAGCGAGCAACAGACCCAGCAAGCCGAGCAGAACCGAAATCCGGCGCGCATTGCTAAACGCTGATGGTTTGCGCGCGTTCGCGCCGGCGCGAGCTTTGAAGTTGTTGACGGAATGAGAATCGACCGTATCCGGGCAGAATCTGAACATCATTACTGATCAACCCTGCTGGAAATCGGTTTCTGATTAGTGGACGCGATGGGCGGAATAGGTGTGCGCGCATTCAAATACGAGATGACTAAATCCTTGCCTGCCTGGTCCAGGCCGCGCAATTGCGAAAGCCGCAGCAGCTCTGTTTGGGCCGTGGGATTTGTCATGCGGCCCAGGCTGTCCAGACAAAAGCGCCTCGTGTCCGGGTCCTGGGTGCGCAAAAAGATCGCTGCGGCCGCCTTAGCAGTGTTGGCGCCAGCCTCGGCGCCGTGCTCAGAAAGAAACTGCAACGACCGTTTTATGTCGGCCAGGTTCCAGGCAACGTCAACTTGTCCGGTCGACCTGGCGACCTCTCGAAGAAACTTGCTGTGGTAATCGAGGCGCCGGGCGAGATCGAGCCGCTCGCTCATATCCGGCGTCGCTTTTTCGCGATGTGTGTAAGTACCGAAACTCAAGATGTTGGCGGCGCGAAAGAGAATTTGTTCCCGGTGGCTGTGGGCCAGTGGCAGCATTTCGGCGCGACGATCGCGCTCGAGCTTTGCCGGTAGACCGTCAGTCCGCTTTGCATAAGCAAGCAACGCTTCATACTGCTGCTTCGCCAGACCGGCCTCGACTTCAAGATCGTTTTCCAGCGGATTCAAAGACACTTTTTCCAAACGGCGGCCGATTTGTTCGCGCAACTCCGGATCGAGTGACTGATTCAGTGACAAGAGCAGTTTCAGTTGCGCATAAGTGTGCACGCGGGAGGGCTGGTTGACGTCCATTCCGCGCCGGCCGGTTACAAAATCAAAAATGGTGTGACCGAGGAAATAAGGCAAATCCCCAAACGTTGACAGCGACAAAATATTCCGGGTCACATCGTGCAGGGCGCGGCGCGACATCTCGCGGCGCTTAGGATTGAGTCCGTCACGAAAATCCACCAAAACCATCGGTATCTTGGGATTGTCCAAACCGTACAAGGCCAGTGGGATCATTTCAGTAGCGCGCGCGCCGGGCGTCTGCGCCGGCACTGTTCGATTTTCGGAATCGAAATATCGTGTCTCGGTGTAGCCGTCCCACGCGAGTAAGCGCTTGTCGGACCAGGGACTGGCGATATTAAGAAAACGCTGGTCGTATTTTTTCCCGCGGTTAGCAATCAGATCGGACTTAGCAACCCAGACCAGGGCATGCGTAGCGCTGCCGTCCGGCATTTGCAGCGGCTCGAAAACCAACGACTCTGCCTCGACTCGCTGGCGTAACAATTCCCAGTTATGGCCGCGGTCATCACGCGCTTTCGAGATTTCCTGGTCGTTAAAGCGCTCGAGGTTATGCTCTCCGACCAACCCGCCGAATGTTTTATCGGTCAGGCGCAGCCGCGCTTGAATCTCTGCCAGCTCTGCTGGTGAAAATACCTGCGAGCCCTGTACCGCGTCATAAAGTGCCAGAACTGACAGCGCGCGAATGATATGCGATTTGCGATAAGCAGTAATGTTGTTCTGATAAGAACGCGTTGCTGCCTTAACCGGAGCGCCATAAGGATCGATCAAAATGTTCTGGAGTGCCATCCAGAATATTTTGTTCCAAACTTCGCGATTCGTGGCGGCTAGGTCCAGGACCGGTGGCGGCGCCTGCGTCGAGGCGTTCTCTTTGTTTCCCACCCGCGTATACATGAAAGGGACCGCGCCCAGAATCCGCTGCCGCCTGGTGGGCCGGGTATAGGTCAGCGGCCAAACGTAGCGAAGACGATCATTCTCCGCCTGTTGGTCGCCGAGAGTGTCCCTCAGAATCGTAACGAGTGGAACCCAGTTTGGCCCCTGGGAAGATTCCAAGCCATCCAGGCGCGCGTGAATTGTGATCAGTTCGGCGCCGCCCTGAATCGGCACGCGTTCCAGTCGAAAGAGTTGCTCGTTATCGAGAACTTTATTGGCAAGTGAAGGATCGGAAACTGGGGCTGCTACTGGCGTGTTTTCCAGAACACCCGCCGCGTTCTGAGCCGACGCGCCTTGCGGGCCGGTTAGCAGAAGTAGAAAAAAGACAAACGAGATTAATGTCGGGCGCAGTCGCCGGGGCGTTAGGCAATTGTGCATCGGGCAAACAATCCTGTAAGTAATCAAAAAACTGCGCTACTCAGCAACCGGCTGGTCCAGGTATCAAAAACAGATCATCGAATCAAAATGCTTGCTAAATCCATTGCAATCTTCGTGCCCACCAGCGCTATGCAACTAATATAGCATTGCATCAAACAGAGGTCTGTTCGCTACAGGTCAGGTTAAGCCGGGCTGAACTCAAACGAGTCGCGCCTACGATGCCACCCGCCACATTTCTGGTTGCCGTTGCCTGATCACGGCTCTAGCCAATCAAACGGGGCCAATGAATTAGCACCACGATTTGTTGATTGTCTTGCGGCCGACGCGGTGGGCAAATTTTATTGTTAGGGCGATGCAGAATTCTCCGGCTCTTTGGCGTCTTTTGGCGGCGGCGGCTTCCAACCGGAACGTTCTAACAACGAAATTCCATATTGAATCGGAACGGCAAAATTTGAAGCCTGGTTCTCAGTAAAGACGGCGAAATTGACGCCGATAATTCTTCCCGTATTGCCGAAAACCGGGGCGCCTGAACCGCCTTCGGCCGTGCGCGCGTCGTAGGCAATTCGCCTGACATCCAAGTCGGTGATATTGCCTTGCGTAGTTAACGGCTGAATGCGGCGTGTCTCGGCCAGATAACCGAGCAGTGCATCGAGCGAGCCGTAACGCTGCTGGATGCCGCGCGACTCTGCGTCGTCAAGCAAGGCAAGCAGTCGATCAGGGCCGGAAGGATAGCCCATCATCACAACCGTTTTCCCGACCGCCACGGCGTCTTGATCAGTCTCCATGGGCAACGATGGAATGTCGGTTGGCAGGTCCTTGAGATCGAGAGTGCATACCGCCAGGTCGTCGCGATTACCGGCCACCTTAAACTTCAATGGCATTGGTTGAGCGTGTTCGGGAAAATAAGCATTTAGTTTTCTGAGGCGCGGTTGGCCCCGGACGCTGCTGCTCAAACTTTGGGCGCGCTCGTCAGCCAACCACGGCTGCGCGATGTGCCGGTTAGTGACGACGTATCCATCACCGACGTAAAAACCGGTGCCGACAAACTCATACTCGGCGATGGCTGCTTTGCCGTCGGGTGTCAACGTCGTGGGTTCACCGCCGCTCTGCACCGGGCCGCCGCTTTCATTGACCTGGCCTTCCGGATAACGCAATGGGCGACCGGTGCTGGCTTCAACAAAGTAATATGAACCCGCAATCAAACAAACGCCGGCGCCGAAATCACTGCGCAGCTTGACCGCTAGCGATAAGCTGTCGCGAATCTCCTTATTTGACCGGCCAATGTCGGTCAATGTTTGATTCATTTGCGAAGCCTGCTTTTGCGACTGCTCGAGTTGCGCGCGCTGGTCGTCAATCAAACGGCGCGTCCGCTGCAACTCCTTGAACATCGAAAAGCCTATGTACAAAATTCCGCCCACCAAAGCGACGGCAATTGTCAGCGTGATGAGTTTGGTGCTGGGGTTGATTTCGCGCACCAGCTCGCGGGTGAACTCGCGCAGAAAAACCTTGGCATCGTCGCGACGCGTGGTAGCCGCGGATTCAATCGCCGCCTGTTCGATAAATGGCGCGACGTGGGCTTCATGAGAGCGATTATCAACCACCGCGGGGAGCGATCGGATGGGATAGAACGTCAGCAGCAGGTTGGAAGTATCGATGCGGACCTCATCGCCATCTTCAATCTCTTTGTTGATGCGGACGGCTTTGCCGTTATGACTCAGCGACAGCGATCGGTCGAAACCAACCACGCGGTAGGCGCCGTTGGTGCGCGCCAACTCCATGACCACGCTGTTTTCAGTTCCATCAGCAGGGAGTGAAGAAGAACGCAAACGCACGGTGCAATCTTCGCAATTGCCGATACGAATGCGCTCATCAGTCAGCACGTGCGTGTGCTTGTCTTTACCCGAAGAGAGATGAATAACCAGGCCGGTTGCCATTTAGGTCGAACTCGATTGTGTGGAAGACATTAATTTGGGCGGCCGTTTGACGGCCCGCTCAATCCCGTTGCGGTCCGTGAGAGCGGTCGCCCTTCGCGACGTATTCTACATGGTATCTGGTGAGCTAGCAAAAACTTCCGTGATTGCCGATTGCCAATTGCCAATTGCCAATCGGTCGCTTGCGAAAGTAGCAATCGGCAATCGGCAATCGACAATTGGCAAGCGCCAAGGCGCTGTGTGTTACCATCTTTCGCAAATCAGAACCGTAGTTTTCCGTATGGCTGACAACGAAGTAATCACCGACCGCAAGGCTCTGGAAACGCTGGCCCCAGTCACGACGGCGCCGATCCGCCTGCATGTATTCGTTTGTACCGGAAAATCGTGCTCCGCCGTTGATAGTGCTGAAGTGAAGGCGGCATTCGAGCGGGAACTGCTTGCCCGCAACATGCTTTTCGGCAAAGAGAAAAAGGGCAAGAATCCAAAAGGAAGTGTGCTCGTGACGGAATGCGCTTCGGTGGGCTTCTGCGCGATCGGTGCGGCAGTGATGGTCTATCCCGACGGCATTTGGTATGGGCAAGTTCGCGCCGAAGACGTTCCGGAATTAGTTGCAGAACATATTCTCAACGGCCGATTGGTAAGACGATTGGCGCTATTGAAGGTGCCGTGCGAGGGAAGAGAAGATCTGCCAGCATCGGCTGCGACTGAATCGGTGAATTGGGAAGCGTAACTCCCAACTTGCTGACTACCTTTTCTTTTTTCGTGGCTAAGGTAATCTTTAGACTTGGTAATCGGCTTACTGCTCCCCGACCTTGGTTTTACTCTCCAGAATCGCTTCTAGTTCCGCAACGGCCAGCAAATCTTTTGCCCGGCCGGCAGTTCTCTTCGCTAGCACTAATTTCTCGAGTGCGATTACTTTGAACTCGTAGCCCAGGACTTCGAATGACGAAGCCCCCTCAGCCACCATGTCGAAGTAACCAATTCCCCTGACCTCGCCGAGAAAATCCAGATCGCCGACATCCGTAATGAAAGTAAAGTTGAGGCCTTTGTGCAGAGTTTCGGCATCAAGAAGGAAGGGCAGATCCGGAGCATTGCGCAGTCTGGCATTCACTGACTGGAGAGCGGTCGCTAGCCGAGCCAGATTCTCACTCGTCCGCGAATAGCACACGTCCAGGTCGGTGGTGGGAATTGCCGAGCCATGTAAAGCGCCGGCGACACCGCCAATGATCACACACTCGAGGTCATGGCGGCCGAGGAATTCGAGTTGGCTTTTAACTGCTTTCATGCGCAGTCATTTTAGGCGGCGCTTTCAACCGCGCATTTGCTTTCAGCCACGCGATGCTCGCGAGGTGGGCTTCAAGTTTGAGAATTCGTTCTTCCGGTGTGAGCCGCAGGTTCTCAAGCGTGAGAGTCAGATCAATGCCAAATTCAACCGCGCGTGCTGCTGCCGAACCTGGCGGGGGATGGAGAAAATAATCTTCAATTCCCTTGTCTAACTTCATGGGTCTAGTATAGCACTGGAGGCGGGACCTCCATTCACGATTTACGATCGCGAACCCGATGCAAAGCGCTCATAAATGGCAGTTGAAAGTCTATGCCACTGTTCGCGACGAAATCTGGATACTGTCTCACACTTCGCGTAAAATGGCGGCCAATCGTGTTTCATTAGAAAGCAGGACGACAGATGGCTGATCCGAAGCAGACCGAACTTGCGAAGACGCAGGAAATGCCTGCCGTGCGCCCGCCTGCGGCAGAAGATTCCGAACAGTTCCTTGCCGAGCAGGAACGGATCGAGCAGATGATTGCCGCCAACGCGCCGCTTCCCGAAATCCTTTCGCAGTTGTTATTGATGATTGAGGCTCAATCTCACGAGATGATCGGGTCCATACTACTGCTCAGCGAGGACGGCAATCACGTTAAGCACGCGGTGGCGCCGAGTCTTCCCGCGAATTACATTAAGGTGATTGATGGCAGTCCGATTGGACCAAAGCATGGCTCATGTGGGACCGCGATGTATCGCGGCCAGCCGGTAATCGTGACGGACATCGCGACCGACCCGCTGTGGGAGGAGTACCGCGGCTTCGCATCTGCAATCGGTGTCGCCGCCTGCTGGTCCACGCCCATCATGTCGAGCAAAGGCAAAGTGCTTGGTTCCTTTGCTATGTATTACCGCGAGCCGCGGACGCCGACCGGCGAAGAAAGTCACCTCACGAACATTGCCACCAAACTTGCCGGTCGGGCGATCGAGCACCACGCCTAACGCGTTACTCGCTGAGATTTCAGGAAGCAAAAAGCTGCGACGGTTCGTTATGGCTCGACTTCGATGTCCTGCCAATTGTCGTCGCTGTTTGCGGTGCACGCCTTTCCTTTAGGGCAATACTCCAAATGAAAAATCGGATGGATTTCCCAATTCGTTATGCGGTTTAGTTGATGGATGAAGAAATGTTCCGAGTCAAACATGAGCGGTCCTGTCACGCGAACCTTTAGGGCGCCTTGTGCCGTCTTGTTGATTAGCGGCTGAGTTTTTTCATTCGTGAAGTTCGGGTGGTCCAACCTGACTCGCGGTGTGTATTCGGCAGTTACTGATTCGGCTTCGCGTTTCCCAAACACTCTTTTTAGCGTGGTCGCGTTGGCGTGCGGCGGCAGGGGAAACTTGTCGACGGTAGCTTTGGTTACCAGCACCAGATGGTTATCTGTTTCCGGTACGGTGCGCAGATAACAGTTGCACGATTCTCCGCCCAGTTCGGGCTTAACGGCCAACAGGTATCCAACAACCCTGACCTGATCGCCTTCACCTAATGCCGTTAATTCAGTACGACTTCCGCCCTGGGTGTAGTGTGTTGGATTATGGCGGCCTTTCATCCACGTCAGCGAGCGATCCGTCACCGGTTGGCTGTTCGACTTCCTATTCTTGAGGACGTTGAGTTTGGGATCGTGGTGATTGTCGTTACTGCATCCTTCAGCAGCACAGTTTTCCAGATTGGTAGCGCAGGTGGGTTGGGCCGGCGCCTTTTTCTTTTTCGCTTTGGTCTTGGCGTCCGCTGCCATGAGCAGCGCGACGATCGTAACAAGAACGAGTAGGAAGCGTTTCATGGTGTGAGTCTCCGGGGGTAAAGAATCGAGCGCGGTACGCGAGGCTTATACACCCAGCGTCGTCGGGGATGCAAGAAATCTTGTATCAGAAGAACAGAGGCCAGAAATCAGAGGTCGGAGGTCAGAGGTCAAGCCTGGCACTCCAAGGATAGCCAGGCTACTGCTTGAGACCTTTCATGATCTCTGCATGCGCGTTGAGGATTGAGGCGGTCTGCTCGGGCTTAGGTGCGAGTGACCAATCGCCGTGGTCGAAGGTGCCGCCGAGCACGATGCCGTCGGCGCGAGGAAACATGTAGCCGGTGCCGAGATAGCAGTAATCAATCTCCGGTTGCGGCAGCAGCACTTCCAATTGGCCACGCACCGGTTCCAGTTGCTCATCATCAAATAACGCTTTGGCGCCGAGGCCGGTGCAGTTGAAGATGACTTGCGCGGGCAGCCGCGCGATTTCTTCACGACTGCGAAATTCCTTCACGACCAACTTGCCACCGGCGATGTAAAAGTCGCGCAGCAGCGCGTTGAGATATACCGTCGGTTCGATCAGCATGGTGCTGAACTGCTTCACGTAAGGGAAGCCGAAATAATGATCCGGGTCGCGATGAATTTCTCTCGCCGGATAGAGGTCGTCGCCGCCGGTAAGTTCGCGATTGAGAGAAGCTTCGTTGCGGAGCAATTCAAAAGTGTCGATCCAGCGCACGCCATATTCGGGGCCGACAAGATTTTGAAAAGCGCGATTAGAAAGGCGGCAGGCGAGACGAAACTGCTCGGTAAACTTTGTCGTCGCAACTCTCTCATCGTAAATGGAGGTTGGGGACCAGAAACCACCGGCGATATTGGAAGTAGTTTCGGGCGGCAGGTCTTTCGCGTAGATAGTTACCGTGCCCGGACCATCCTGGAAACGCTGTTGCAGCAGGCGCGCAGTGGAGAGTCCGTTGACGCCGCAGCCGAGGACGGCGAAGTGTCGCGGATGCTTGAGTGATCTCCGTCGAGACCCATCCGCTACCGCAGACGGTACTGACTTCATTGCGGCGGTTGATCTTCCTGGACCAGCCGTTGATGCATGAGAGGTTTGGAGAAAGTCGCGGGCGAGATCCACGGCTAGGGATGCTGTGCCCCAGGAGAGGGTAATGCCGGCGCCGCCGTGTCCGTAGTTATGGACCAGTAGTTTGTTGCCGACTCGCTCTACGTCAACTCTAAATCCTTCGGGTCGATAAGGTCGCAGGCCGACAACTTCACGAATGATGCGGTCGCGAGAAATCTTAACCGGCGCAAGATGGCGAGATTGATCGTACCCAGTGGCGAGAGCACGCGAGCGCGTCATCATCAGCAACGCGCTGGTGGTCAATGCTCCCTGAAGAAACC